>JAFTEG010000110.1 GCA_017453765.1 Selenomonadaceae bacterium | reverse complement strand
ATTCCTATTACGCCGCGCATTTTGATGAGTGATGAAATGCTTTCTCAAGCCGAAATTGAGGCGCTTTTCAACGCGGCAGCTGCCGGCGATGAATCCGCGTCTGATTCGACTGAGGACAGTACACCGGCGGATGATTCTCCTCCGCCAAGTGACCAAAACTTTGACGGAATTTTAAGCGACATTGAAAAAGACGCGCTCGGCGAAATCGGAAACATTTCAATGGGCAGTGCGGCAACTACTCTTTCGACGCTTTTAAATCATAAAGTTTCCATTACGACGCCTTCAGTTTCTGTGGCGACGATGAGCATTATTAAAGAAAGCTACCCCATGCCGTACATAGTAGTTGAAGTCGGCTACACAATCGGCATTGAAGGTAACAATATCCTTGCGATACAGGCAAGCGACGCGGCAATTATCGCTGACTTGATGATGGGCGGCGACGGTACAAGTCCCGACCCGAATTTAAGTGAAATTCATATGAGTGCCGTCGGCGAATCCATGAACCAAATGATGGGCGCCGTTGCAACCAGCCTTTCGCAGATGTTCAATAAAAAAATTGACATTTCGCCGCCTATAGTCAACCTCGTGGACTTCGGCAAGGAAGATGCGATAGATAATCTGACGAAAAATCCCGATCCGATTGTCCGCATTTCCTTCCGCATGGAAGTCGACGGCTTGATAGACAGCGAAATAATGCAAATTTTGCCGTTGAACGTTGCGCAAGGCATGGTAAAAGCACTAATGGGCGGCGGAGAATTGGAAGATACAAACCCGGCGCCTGCTGAACCTGCACCTGCACCTGCCGCCGCGCCGCCACCTCCACCCCCTCCTGCAGCAGCCGCACCGCCTCCGCAACAACCCTATCCCCAGCAACCGTACCCGCCGCAGGATCAGTACCCGCAACAACCTTATCCTCAGCAACCTTATCCGCAACAGCCCTATCCGCAACAACCTTATCCCCCGCCGTACCCGCAACAGCCGTACCCGCCGCCCCCTCAATCGCAATACGCGCCGCCTTTGCAGACAAACGTTGTCACGAATATGCCGGTTTCGCCCGCGCAGTTTATGCCGCTTTCAACCGCGCCTATTCAAGTCAACGAAGCAAATATCGGCTTAATCTTGGATGTACCCCTGCAAATTACGGTTGAACTCGGCAGAACCAGAAAATCTATCAAGGAAATTTTGGAGCTTACAAACGGCTCAATAGTGGAACTTGAAAAATTGGCAGGCGAACCGGTAGAAATTTTGGTAAACGGTCAATACCTTGCAAAAGGTGAAGTCGTTGTAATAGATGAAAATTTCGGCGTCCGCATTACGGAAATTGCCTCACCGCAGGAACGCGCCGCCAAAATTGCGTAAATTAGATTGTAGAGGGTAGCTAAGCTACCAGTTAAAAAAATATCGGCTAAAAAAATCTTGCCGATTTTTGACATATGCGCTATAATGCTTTAAACTTTGCTTTGACAAGAATATTTTTGCTTTTAGGATTTAAAATTCATGGGAGAGATGTTTTATGGCAGTAAGAGTGTTGGTCGTTGACGACGCGGCATTTATGAGAATGATGGTTAAGGACATTTTGACCAAAAACGGATATGAAGTCGTCGGCGAAGCTGAAAACGGTATGAAGGCCGTTGAAAAATACAAGGACCTGCACCCTGATTTGACAACAATGGATATTACAATGCCGGAGATGGACGGCATTTCCGCCGTTAAGGCGATTAGAAAAATTGACCCGAACGCAAAAATCGTAATGTGCAGCGCTATGGGACAACAGGCAATGGTTATCGAGGCAATTCAAGCCGGCGCACGCGATTTTATCGTAAAACCGTTCCAAGCAGATCGCGTACTTGAAGCCGTAAAAAAAGCCGTAGGGTGATGCAACACGGTTTGAAATATTTCCTGCCGGTTTTACTTGCACTCTTTTGCATAACGCTGAATTTCGGCTGTGAAGCCGCCGGAGCAGACGGCGGGTATTTGGCGAACTATGACATTGAAAGTACGCCGAAACCTGCCGCTGTCTCGTGGTGGTCGACTCTTGCCTACCTTGTAAGTTTGGTCGCTGTATTTGCCCTTGTTGTTGGGCTTGCGTACTTTACGGCAAGATTTATCGGTAGCCGTTTCAGCGCACGTTCTTCAGGCGGCGGCAGAGTGCTTGAAAATTTGCCCTTAGGTCCTAACCGCTCTGTCTGTGTAGTGAAAATTGCCGGCAGGGTATTTTTATTGGGCGTGACTGACAATAACATTACGCTTTTAAGCGAAATTACCGACGATGAAACCATTGAAAACTTGCAGGAAAATGCCCCTGCCGATATCTTCCCAAAAGATTTCGGTACTATCTCGGAATTGGTTCAAAAAATTCAGCCGCCGTTTCGTAAAAAGTAAATAGTAAGTAGTGAATAGTGAATAGTGAATAGT
>JAFTEG010000109.1 GCA_017453765.1 Selenomonadaceae bacterium | reverse complement strand
TGGAAGTGGTACAAGGTCTGCATGACGACATCGGCTCAATCATAATCATGCTTTTTCAAGCGTACGGCATTTACTGGCGCTTGCCTGTTGCAATTTTCCTAACGCTGATTTGTATTTTCTTTTTCAGCCGTCTGCTTTTAATAAAGCCGGTACCGTTACCGAATCTTGACACGGTGAATAAAAAATTTGCCTTTGTCACGGCAACCGTTGCATTTATCGTAGCATTTTTTATTTTCGCGCGATTCGGCGGCAGTTTCAGCTACGCTAACGGTTTGAACTGGGAAAATTCCGGCATAACGTCCGACGAATTTTTAAACGAATGCATTTTGGACGACGTGCAGGCGTTTTATCGCGCTTACTCCATTTCAAACGACATGGAGGTTAGAGAAATTTCCGGCGTCGAACCGAATGACATTTTGGCATGCGCGGAATTTATTTCACAGCGAAAAAATTTAAACGCGCAGAGTCTTGAACCGTACCTTGAACGTACTGCCGGCGGCGCAAGAATTGAAAAGCCGCGTCACATTTTTATTATAATCGGCGAAACGTGGATGCAGTGGCCAATGCTCGGCAAGTACGCGACTTTGCACGTTGCCGACGGCATTAAATCCATTATTGCGGAGCCGAATGCTTACTACAGCAGAAATTTCTTTCCTACCGGCAGTTTCACTTCGATAGCGTTGGAAGGCATTATCACCGGTATGCCGGACGTCAACATAAATATCAACTACCAGCCGCGTACTTATGAAGAAGTTTACATTTCGGCAATGGCGCCGCCGCTCAAAGAGTTGGGTTACCGCGTAGATTTTTGGTACGGCGGGACGCCGAGTTGGGATAATCTTGCTAAAATGGCTGTCGCGCAGGGTTTTGATAATTTCTACGGCTACCCCGACTTAGGCGTACCGAAACAAACAACGTGGGGCGCGAAGGACGGCGATTTATTTGACGCGTTGGAAAAACATTTGGCTGACGAGCCGCCGACCGTTCACGTGATTATGACTACTACGAATCACCCGCCGTATAATTTGGATTTGGAGGCGGAAGGTTACAATTTCAACGGCACTTTAGCCGAAATTGCCAAGTTGCCGACGGTTGACAATCCCCGCGAACTTGCTACGGAGTTGGGACATTACTGGTACATGGACAAAGTTACGACGAAGTTTATTCGTTCAGTCAAGGAAGAATATCCCGACAGCCTTTTCATAGTTACGGGAGATCACGCGCACAGAGTTGATCCCGGCAGTCGACCGACGATTTTTGAACATGAAAGCGTGCCTTTCGTAATGTACGGCGCAGGCATTAACAAAAAGATTTTGCCACCCGACGTTGTAGGCGGACATATGTCAATCGTGCCGACGATTATCGAGCTGATAGCGCCGCGCGGCTTTATCTACTATTCCATTATGCCGAGTCTCTTTCAAAGTTTCGGCGTGGGATTTGATTTAGATTCATACATCACGCAGAATACGGCGGGCAGGATTGATTCGGACGTTTGGGAGATTTTGCCGCAGGTGGCGTCCGGCAACTTGACTAAGGTTAATTTGCCGAATGAAAGAAAGTTTGCAATAGACGTTGTACGCGCTGTTCGTACGGTAGGTTGGTGGCTTTTGACTAAGGGTCCCGACTTCAGCGCGACCAATAAATAAGATGGTGGCTTTTGACTAAGGTTCGGATTTTGCAAAATAAAACCTGCGCGAATTATGTTCCGGATAGAACAAATCAACGCAGGTATTTAGTATGACTAGGCGGTGTTGAATAAATCAAAAAAGGGCGGCGCGGATGTACCGTAGCTGCGTACGTCAACGTTAGACTTATAATAGACTTTGTGCGGACGTAAAAGTTAAAACTATCAACCAAGTAAGCGTACTACATCCGCGCCATGTTTTCTTTGCTACTTTCTTTTGGCGCAAAAGAAAGTAGGTTCAAAACAAAAATTTTTTATCAAAATTAGAATTAGTCAACACGCCCTAATTATCTTAGTACAAACATTTTCATTCAATTTTTTCTAAATCAAGACTGTATCCCAAAATTTCACCGACATCAGTAATTTTTCCATAAACTGTCACGAATTGACCTTTAGATAAATTTAACATTGCATTTTTTGCGTTTTCATTTTTCGGATAGCACTGAACATGTAACAAAGTGTAAGGATCGCTACCTTCCAATGAAATATATCTTGCATTGCTTTCAATATTAAAAACACTACCATTGACAATTTTCACATATTTTCCCTTGTAATTTTTATTTGCCTTTGCCGCATTATTTTTTGCCTCGTCTAACAAAACATCTATATCTGCTTCCGCATAATTTTTAGCAGGCTCTTGTACTTTTTGTGAACTCGAAGTCGTTGAACTTGACGAGCTTGACGAGCTTGATGAACTTGAATAATTTGAACTTACAGAACCTGACTGACTGTTTATAGCGCCGAGAATTACAAACGACGCTATGCAAACCAGACCTATAATTCTTTTTGTTTTGCTGACATTTTTATAATTTTCGTCATCTTTATAATTTTCGCCGGCGGCTTTTCTTGCACCGGCTTTTTTGCGCCAATAAATTATAAACGCTATCAGCGACACCAGCCACGTCAATGCTAAAAATTGTTTTATAAATTCCAATATAAACAACCTCCCAAAATTTTTTATCAAAAATATTCTACCCCCCCTCTGAAAATAATATGAAGAATTGATTAAAAATTTTCAGTTTCTATAGAAAATAATTTGATTCACGCAGAAAATTTTTTTATAATATATA
>JAFTEG010000108.1 GCA_017453765.1 Selenomonadaceae bacterium | reverse complement strand
TCTATCGATCTATCGATCTATCCACTATCGATCTATCGATCTAACCACTATCGATCTAACAAAGGAGATTTTTGTAAATGCCCAGAAAGAAAGCAGAAAAAGAAAAAGAAGTAATCAAAGAACTTGGCGTAAACGAGCAGACGCCGCGTGAGATTGTGGCGGAGCTCAACAAGTACATTGTCGGTCAAGACGACGCAAAAAAATCTGTAGCAATAGCGCTTAGAAATCGTTGGCGCAGTCGCAAGCTTGCCGATGATATTCGCGATGACGTGATACCGAAAAATATTTTGATGATAGGTTCGACCGGCGTAGGTAAAACTGAAATCGCCCGTCGCCTTGCCAAATTGGTTAAAGCGCCGTTTATAAAAGTCGAGGCAACTAAATTTACTGAAGTCGGCTACGTTGGGCGTGACGTTGAGTCAATCATTCGTGACCTTATGCAAATTTCCGTGCGTATGGTTCGCCGTCAAAAGACCGAAGAGGTTAAAGAGAAGGCGTCTGAAAATGCTACCGAAAGGCTACTTGATATTTTGGTACCGGAGCCGAAAAAGACGCAGAATCCCTTGAGTAAACTTTTCGGCGGCGGCAATGAACAGCCGGCTGATGAGAAAGAAGAAGAGCCGGTGCAGGATAACGCGGGACGTGAATTTATTCGCAAGCGTCTTTTAAGCGGCAAAATGGAAGATCAAGTTATCGACCTTGAAGTTGCAGACCACGCAAAACCTATGGTGGGAATGTTTTCCGGCTCCAGCCTTGAAAGTATGGGTGATAACCTGCAAGATATGATTAGCAGCGTTATGCCGAAACGTACGCGCAAACGCAAGGTTACCGTAGCGGCGGCACGTAAAATCTTGGAGCAGGAAGAGGCAGAAAAGCTTATTGATATGGAAGAAGTTGCGGAAACGGCTATTCAACTTGCCGAGCGTAGCGGCATTGTATTTTTTGACGAAATTGACAAAGTTGCGGTTAAAGGTTCCAGCTCCGGTCCCGACGTCAGCCGTTAAGGCGTACAGCGTGACATTTTGCCGATTGTCGAAGGTTCAACGGTTATGACGAAGTACGGTCCCGTTAAAACCGACCATATACTTTTCATTGCGGCGGGCGCTTTCCATACGGCTAAGCCTTCGGACTTAATTCCCGAACTGCAGGGACGTTTTCCCATTCGTGTCGAGTTGAAGTCACTGCAGAAAGAAGACTTTGAAAAGATTTTAACCGAGCCGCAAAACGCGCTGATTAAGCAGTACAAAGAGCTTTTAAAGACGGAAGGATTGGAGCTGTCATTCGAGCCGGAATCAATCGGACGCATTGCGGAGTTGGCTTATGACGTTAATGAACAGTCTGAAGATATCGGCGCGCGCAGACTTCATACCTTGCTTGAAAAATTGCTTGAGGAAGTTTCTTTCGACGCGCCGGATATGGTTAAAGAAGGCAAGACGAGTTTCAGTATCAATGCGGCTTATGTGGACGAGAGACTTAAGGAAATTGCAAAGAACCGTGACTTGTCGCAATTCATTCTGTAATCCGTATAAAAATTTGCGGGATAAAAAAATTGTCCGATAACAATTTCAAAAATAGCTACGACGCACAGCGCGAACTTTTAACCGATACTTTCACGGCGATAGGGCAGAAAGTGGAAATGATTCTGTCTGTAGGTCAGCTTCTTATGGAAAATGGAGCCGCCTCAGACAGAATTGTTCGCGTCACTAAGCGCGTTGCGGCATTTATGGGCATTGACGAGAAAAAATTTCACCTGCACATAATGTTTTCCACGTTAATGCTCAATATCAGCGACGAAAATCATTCGCACACTTCATTCAGAAAATGCGTAAAGCACGGCGTCGATATGCGTATAATTTCTGCCGTAAGCAAGCTTAGTTGGCAGGCGTTGGCTGATCATTACACTATGGAAGAATTTCAAGGCAGGTTAAAAGTTATCGCCGAACGTCCGCGCTTTTACACCGAATTACAAGTAATTTTGGCGATAGGCGTTGCATGCGGCGCTTATTGTATGCTTTTTGGCGGCGACATTCAGGCGGCGTGTTATACGTCAATCTGTTCAATGCTCGGCAAAATCGTACAAAATCGTTGCGCTAAAGTCGGAATTAATCCCTACGTCGGCATGGCGTTCGCGGCGTTTACTGCGACTGTTGCGGCGTACTTCGTTCACTTCCTGCCAACAGAAACGCAGTGGCAACCTATCATAGCCTGCGCGTTATTTTTAGTGCCGGGCGTACCGATTATTAACGGCTTGCTTGACTTGCTTAACACGTACATTGTCAGCGGCGCGGCAAGATTTTTGCATACCGGCTTGATTATCGGCGGTATGACTTTCGGAATAGTTTTTGCAATAGGAATGTTTCCGGTAGTCGACTTCACGAACCTGCGAATGTTGCCGGAAGATAATTACCTAATCTTCGCGGTAAACGCGGCATTGGGCGCAATGGGTTTTGCGATACTTTTCAACCTGCCGCCGCGTCTTTTAATTGCGGTAGGTACAGGCGCGGCGTTATGCGTCTGCATAAAAAATTTTTTAATTTTCGAGTTTGCGTGCAGTTCACCAATCAGCACGCTGGCAGGGTCAACGGTAATCGGCATTATCGCAGTAAAGGCAATTCACTGGTTACATACGCCAATGCAGGTTTTAATCGTCCCCGCCGTAATTCCGCTTGTACCCGGCGTTTTAATTTACCGCTTTTTATTCGCAATGATAAACATTCGGACGTTGACGGTGGAGCAACTTTTAAGCGCGGTACAATCCGGTGTAGATGCGGCATTAATAATTTTGGCAATAGCTATCGGCACAGCGACGCCGCAAATTTTTGCCAACCGTGCTTTTGAACGGCATAACAAGGAAAAGCAGGAACGACTTTTGCACGAGGCGTACAGGTCAGATTTAAATGACTAGGCGTTGTTGATTAATTTCAAAATCCGATGTTTATGAAATTTGCAACGGTTTTAAGTTTCAACACCGCCTAACTACTAACTATTAACTATTAACTATTAACTACTCACTACTTACTACTTACTAATTTAAGAGGGGTTTGTTTTTATGATAATTGTAACGGGCGGCGCGGGATTTATCGGCAGTAACATTGTACGTGCTTTGAATCTGCGCGGTGAAAAAAATATTTTAATCGTCGACAATCTCGGCAAGGGCGATAAATTTAAAAATCTCTGCGGTCTGCAGTTTACGGACTACATGCACCGTGACGAATTTTTAAAAAAAATTACGGACGACGAATATATTTGGGACGAAGAAATTGACGCGGTGTTTCACGAAGGCGCTTGCTCGGACACTATGGAACGTGACGCCGATTATATTATGAAGGTGAACTTTTCATTTTCAAAGGCGCTGTTGGATTTTTGCGTTGACGAAGAGATTAAATTGATTTATGCGTCCAGCGCGTCGGTTTACGGCGACGGTCAAAATGGTTTTCGCGAGTCCGAAGAATGTGAACACGCCTTGAATGCCTATGCGCTGTCTAAATTAACGTTTGACATGTACGTTAGAAAAACTTTGGCTGATTGTGCAGACTCGGAATTTTTTGAGCCGGCTGTAATCGGTCTGCGCTATTTCAACGTCTACGGCGCGCAGGAGCGGCACAAAGGGCGTATGGCGTCGATTTTTTACCAAATGTACAAGCAGGTTAAGGAAACGGGCGTTATAAAGCTTTTCAAAGGCAGTGACGGCTATGAGGACGGCGAACAGCGGCGCGACTTCATTTCTGTTGATGACGTGGTAAAAATAAATCTTTGGGCGTTTGATGATGACGACATTGCGAACGGCATTTATAACTGCGGCACGGGTCAAGCCCACACTTACAATGAGGCGGCTCGTGCAGTTATTGACGCGCTCGGTACCGGTGAAATTCAGTACGTCGACTTCCCCGCCGAACTGCAGGGCAAGTATCAGAGCTTTACGCAAGCCGATACAAGGAATTTGATTCGCGCAGGTTATGAAGGCGGCTTTTCGGACTTCAACGACGCGGTTAAAAATTACTGCAGATTTTTGGACGAAGGCGGGGAGTTTTAATTAAGGATGAAGAATTAAGGATGAAG
This sequence comes from Selenomonadaceae bacterium, assembly GCA_017453765.1. Classification (GTDB taxonomy): domain Bacteria; phylum Bacillota; class Negativicutes; order Selenomonadales; family Selenomonadaceae; genus Quinella. Next base: position 2,203 of record JAFTEG010000108.1, on the reverse strand, counting down.
AATTAAGGATGAAGGATTAGGGATGAAGGAGTAGGGATGAAGGATTAGGGATGAAGGATTAGGGATGAAGGATTTTTTAGGAAGTGAAAATTTTTGTTGAAAAAATTTTTTGCCGCAGTGTTGGCGGTAATTTATTTTACCTCGTCAAATAATGTTTGCGAAACAAAATCACAGTGGCAGCCCGAAATTACAATCGGACTTTTGAGTAACGTCAACGAAGTTACGTTGCAGTTTAACATGCCGTGCATTATGACGGACGGAAAAACTTCAAAAAAAATTAAAAATATATCTGCAGGTCAAGCCGTTACAATAAAAGCGTCGGACATTCCAACAAACGGCGTGGAAATTCGTCCTGATAAAGCCGACTTAAACCACTTGCACGTGATGATAAACGGCAAAGATTATTTCGGCGGCGTTAAAATTTTAAAACGCGGCTCAACAATGACGGTGATAAATATTGCGCCGGTTGAAGAATATCTGCGCGGCGTGTTGCCAAAAGAAATGATTCAGTCATGGCCTTTGGAAGCATTGAAAGCGCAGGCGGTGGCGGCACGGACGTGTGTACAAAAAAATAGCGAAAAACATAAGGCGGACGGCTACGAACTCTGCGCGACGACGCATTGTCAAGTTTACAGCGGCGTTGAAACTTTTGCGACGACTGACAGAGCAGTTGCCGAAACGCGCGGCGAAGTTTTGTTTCACGGCGGCAGGACGGTTGACGCGCCTTTTCACGCTGACAGCGGCGGTATGACTGAAAGCGCGGCGAATGTTTGGGGCGGCAATGTTGCTCACCTTAAAGCCGTTGCCGAAGAAATGAAACATACGCAGGCTTGGACGGTGAAATTTACGGTCTACGATTTTTCCTCACGTATGGGCAGTGCCTTCGGTACGGTGCAGAAATTTATTTTGACGCCGCTTACTCTCGGTAAATCGGCGAATGACAGATCGACTTCCGGTCGCGTAAAATCCGCGCAGATTGTCGGTTCAAAGAAAACTGTCACAATGCGCGGTGACGAAATGCGCAGAAAGTTTTCTCTGCCCAGCACGCTGTTTCACGTCTCGATAATCGGCAATGAAGTGGTTTTCACCGGCTACGGTAAAGGTCACGGCGTCGGTCTTTCGCAGTACGGCGCGAAGGCTTATGCCGAAAAAGGCTGGAAGTACGACAAAATTTTGGCGCATTACTATCAAGGCGCGACTCTTAAAAAATTGTATTAATGCTAAAAATTTCAGTCTCCTGTTCAAATTGAGCGGGAGATTTTTTGTTTGACACTTTCAGCGGGATTTTATAAAATTTTATCAAGGTGATTTAATGGACGTAAAATTTGAACTCGGCGATTTAAAATTTATTTGGGACAGCGACAAGGCGGAAAAAAATTTGAAAAAGCACGGAATATCTTTTGAAGACGCTATGTTAGTTTTTTTCGATGAAAATAGACTTGAGAAGTACGATACTTTTAACAGCAATGATGAAGACAGATTTAGAATCATAGGTCGCGTTGAAAAAATTTTAGTGGTGATTTATACTGAACGTGAAGATAGAAATAGAATTATTTCTGCGCGACTTGCCAATAAACAAGAACAGGAGGACTATTATGGACAATTTTATTATTAATGGGATTCCAGTCAGTGAAGAGCAGTACAAAAGAATAAAAAATATGCGTCAACTTCCCGACGATGAAATTGATTACAGCGATATTCCGCCGACGACGAAGGAAGAATTGGAAATAATGAAAGAAAATCGCCGCCGTAGAAAAAAATTGCAAAACGTTGCAGGATAAAAAGTTATGGACAATTCAGTTTTGTATAAAGGCGTTTATATTAGCAAAGAGTTATTTGATGAAATAAAAAATATGCGTCAACTTCCCGACGATGAAATTGATTACAGCGATATTCCACCGCTTACCGATGAACAACTTGCAAGAATGAAGGAAAATCGCCGCCGCAGAAAAAAGTTAGAAAACGCGGCAGGCTAAAAATTATGAACAATTTTATTATTAAAAATGGCGTAAAAATTGTGAGAACGCCGGAGCAAATTGCTGAAATTGAAGCGCTTGCTAAAATGACTGATGATGAAATTGATTTCAGCGACATTCCGCCGCTTACCGATGAACAACTTGCAAGAATGAAAGAAAATCGCCGACGCAGAAAAAAATACAAAACGTTGCAGGCTAAAAAGTTTCGTCTCCTGCTCAAATGAGCG
>JAFTEG010000107.1 GCA_017453765.1 Selenomonadaceae bacterium | reverse complement strand
AGTTTCGGTCTACTCATAAGCGCGCGCCCCATTGCAAGCATCTGCTGTTCACCGCCGGACAGCGTACCTGCAAGCTGTAACTTTCTCTCTTCAAGGCGCGGGAATCTGCGAAAAACCATTTTCAAATCCTGCGCGATAGTTTTTGTGTCGTCGCGTATGAAGGCGCCGAGTTCAAGATTTTCCATAACCGTCATTTCGGCAAAAATCCTTCGTCCTTCCGGTACCTGCGAAATGCCTTCCGCCACAATTTTATGAGCCGGCATACCGGCAATGTCTTTGTCCAAAAATTTTATACTTCCGGTCTTGGGTTTAAGCAAGCCGGAAATTGTACGCACTGTCGTAGATTTACCTGCGCCGTTCGCACCGATAAGCGTCACAATTTCGCCTTCATTCACGTAGAGACTTATGCCCTTTATCGCGTGAATGGCGCCGTAGTAAACATTAATGTCCTTTATGTCAAGCATTGCTGCCATTTAATCACCTCTAAAAAATCCTAATCCCTAAAACCTAACCCCTAGCCCCTAACATCGTGAAGTTCTATAAATTCTTCAACGCGGTTAAAATATTGAAAGTTGTCATGAATTTTATCAATGTCCCAATCCCACCACTTTATGCGCAGAAGGGATTCAATAATTTTGTCGCTGAAACGGTACTTGATAACCTGCGCGGGGTTACCGCCGACAATCGCGTAGGGCGGCACGGATTTTACTACAACGCTGTCACTTGCAATTACCGCGCCGTCACCAATTACAATCGGTTTGTCGGGATTTGTGCTTTTTAAAATACTTTCTTTTCCTATCCACACGTCAGAACCAATAAAAATTTTGCAAAGTCCGTCCTGATTCATAAGCATATCCTCTGAAGTAGGACGCCAGCCTAAAGCACCTGGTGCCAAAGTAGTTACTCTTCGATAATTATGAGGACCATTTAATGAAAATTGAAAGCGCTGATTCATCGCGATGGAGGAATATTTTCCAATATTTAATTCTCCTTCTCCCTCAAAAATTGCGCTATTTATGTAACTTTTTACGCCAAATTTTATTGTCAATTTAGAATTAGGGATTGTATAAACTCTGGGATGCATTACGCTTATTGTTCCGTAACCACGATAAATATCACTAAAAATACCCGGTTGCAATATTCCATAAGCGATGCCTTCATTAATAAGTTTGTTAATATTTAATTCCGCATTTCTAAAAAAAGCTCCGCCGTCAATAATTCTGTCACGCGGTACGCCAAAACTCTCAAGCAATTTCATTCTGTCGTAAAAAATATGTTGCGAAGTTGTAATTGCAATTTCAAAGTTGCGAGGGTCCGTACCCCCCCCCTTGCCGGGTAGAGCTTAATGCCGTCCGGTTCAAATACCGCGTAGCCTACAATGTCAATGTCGCCGCGTTGAACCGCCATTTCATAAAAAGGTTTAATAGCGGGGAAAAGGTCATCAATGCCGAAAATTAATGCTTTAACTGCCATAAAAATTACACCGCCTTAATTTAAATTCACTCCAGCTTTAAATTTACTCAAGCCGCGCGCAGATATTTATTTTCCAACTTTTCAAGCGTGCCGTCCATTCTAAGTTCATCAAGCACGAAATTTATGTAGTTCAAAAAATCTTGATCGCCCTTCTGCATTAAAATGCCGCAGGAATGCCGCGTGAAAGGTTCATTGATAAGCGGCGCGGCTAAATTTTTATCAGCCTTAATGTAGGTGAGAGCCTCGACAGTTTCGGTAATCATAATGTCGGCTTTACCGATAGAAATTTGGTGAGGAATTTCGGCGTTGTCGTTGTAAATGATAATCTGCGCGTGCTTTAAATTGGCGTTGGCGAATTTTTCATTGGTGCCGCCGGGATTTATCATTACGCGAACATTGGGCTTGTCGATATCGGCAAGGCTTTTAAATTTTTTCGCGTCGCCTTTACGGCAGAGAATGGTTTTGCCGAAAATCCCGACGCCGTAAGCATCGGACATAGCCATAACTTTTTCACGCGCGTAATTTCTTGAAATGCCGCAAAGAGCGATATCAAACTTGCCTGCCAAAGTGTCGGCGGTCAACGTACTCCACGTAGTTTTGACGTACTCAATTTTAACGCCGAGAGATTCAGCAATGAGTTTGGAAAGTTCCGCGTCAATGCCTTCATATTCGCCGGTTTTTGGATTGAAATAGGACATAGGTTTATAATCGCCGGTCGTGCCGATTCGGATAGTGCCGCGCTCCAAAATTTCTTCAAGGTGTCCCGCCTGCGCAATGTTCACTGAAAAAATCAGCGTCACGAAAAGCGCGATAAAAAATTTTTTCATTTTAAATTCTCCTACCTTCTAATCTCTGTTAAATAATCTCTAATACCTAATCCCCAGTTGGTGTGGAATTAATCAACACGCTTAATTAAAAATTACTCTTTGATAAACTCAAAAGTCACGGGGAATTGATGCTTTCGCGTTGCGTCTTTGCAGTAGCGGGAATATATGCGAGAAATTTTTTTCTTGTCAGCGTCGGAGTATTCGCCGACAATTTGAATATGTGCTTCTACCGGAAAATTTTTCATTGTATCGAGTTCGCCGAGATTCTCTTCAATACAATTCTGCGTAGACAAAGGAAAGCTTTTGCCGTTCAAAACTTTCAAGACTTCGCGAATCGAATTGCTTTTACTGTTATAATCGCAGGACATAGAAAGATTTCCTTCGCCCGCCATGTACATTCGCCCGTAACCGTTCTTGTCAATGCCGCTTAGCAAAGAAGTTTTAACACCGGTTTCAAGGTTAAGAATAAAAATTTTCGCCTTAGCAATTTCCTCAACCCAATTTTTCGCCGGTGAAACGTAAGAATCAAAATCGATTGAAATTAATTCGCCGCCTTGCGTGTAGGGGAATAGAGACTCTTCGCGATTGGCGTCGCCTATTCTTATTGCCGCAATAGTAGCCGCACTCTGCGCTAAAGTTTCGCGATTGAATTTGTAAACGCTAACGAGTTGTTTGGGATTTTTTTCAGAAGGCTTACGGTAAGTTTCGCCGTTAGTCCAAGTCGATTTATCAAAATAAATCTGCGCGGCGGGATATTTTTCATTGTAAAGCTTAACGGCGTCATCAATGCGATTAAAACAATCCGTCCATTGCTCATGGCTTGTCAAGTCGCGAATGCCTGAACAACTTTTACTATGCCCCATGCAGTCTACCGCGACTCTGTCGACGTTGACGCCTAAAGTTGCTAATGCCTCTCGATTTTCCAAAACGTGAATAGCCGAGTTCAAAGAATGATCTTTTCTCAACGCATTGCCGTCGGTGTAGGTTTTGAAAGTTCCGCCGTCCATACCGGTATCATGCATTAATGCCGCTACGTGCAATTCAAGTCTGTCAATCGACGAGTAATAAGGATTCCCTAAGCCTGCGCGTTCGATGGCGTCAGCGGCTTCCTGCGATTTGACGTCGACAAGTGCCGCATGATGTTCGCCGTGATCACTGAAAGTTCTAAGAACCACAAATT
>JAFTEG010000106.1 GCA_017453765.1 Selenomonadaceae bacterium | reverse complement strand
CTACTTTAAATCCCGTACGCGCAGAAATTTCGGCATCGGCAATAATTTTTTCAAGGCGTACTACTTTCGTGTCGTAGGAAAAGCCGTTACGCGCCGCCGCCTCTTTGAATGACTCAATGCCGCCGATTTTAAAAAGATTTCGCTCAACCGGCTCATAAATCACACGAACCCTACGTCCTTGCCGCACCTGCACATAGCCGCGATGAATTAATTCGGCAATAGCACGGCGCACCGTACTGCGCGAACAATCATAAATTTTTGTAAGCTCATTTTCGGAAGGAACCAACGAATTAAATTTAAATTCCTGCGTTTCAATTTTTGTTTTCAAATCGCTATAAATTTTTCCAAACTTATTTTCTTGCATATCATTTCCCTCCAATTCTAAAAGTTGTACAGGTGTTTCTTTGGGTAAATATTCCCAATGATAGCCGCCTCCTGTGCGCGTATTTTTACGGCAAGCAGCCCGAACAGTTCCACATTGTACGCCACACCATTTAGCCGCCGCAGTCACTGAATCAAAAATCTTTCCTGTTTCTATGCAACGAACAGGATGTTTAACGGCTGACATTACAGACATATATTTACGCATTTCTTCCGTCACCACGTGAGTCTTTCCGGTATTCGCTTTAGAAATTTTTTTTCGCGTTTCTTCGGAAACAACATGACCTTTTTGAGATTCAGATTTATTTTTTCTTTCTTTATCGGTAACAACGCGACCAAGTCCGCCGTCTGTCATATTATAGCCGTTAGGAATTTTGCAGTTTAATTCCTTAATCCAAAATTTTTCACGCTCATTAAGTTCGTCGATAGTTTCGCATTCTTCAAGAATGGAAATATCAAAATTTTCAAGACCGTATTTTTTTATGGCGCGGTCAATATAGGAAAGTTTGCGACTTTTACGTTTATGTTCTCTGATTCTCTCTTGCAATGTACGTTGTGTCTGTCCGACATAAATTTTGCCGTTACTTTTATTTTCAATTTTGTAGATAATCACATTGCCACCGCCTTTGATTGACAAACACGGAGCAACACGCTAGAATTAAATATGAAAGGCTTTGCCCCGTGTGGATTAATGTTTAAAGCAATTTAATCTTAACACAGACAAAGCCTTTTTTCAATCGGCAATAGTCGCTTTTTTTATTTTGAACAATTTTTCCGCCGGTTGTTTCAATGATAGTCGTACCTTTTTGCAGTTTGGTTTTAACCGTCATTGCGGCGCACTTTGTACTTGGTCCTATCGGCTGGAAAATCGGTTCGGCAATTTCAAGCGTAGTATTCAGCGGCATTACCGGCGATTTCCGCGTTATTTTCGGCGCGATATTCGGCTTTATCTATGCGCCGTTGATTATCACGGGCTTGCACCATATGACGAACGCAATAGAAAATGCGGCGGCTCAAGAAATTAACGTTCCTGCTTGGATTTCAAGTTGGTTAGGTGTAACAGAACCTGCAATTTTCGGTGTCAACATTCCGCGCTTGTTCCCGTTAATCTGCGGTATGACCGGCTCGGCATGTGCGGCTGTCATCTGCGTATCGACAACTACAACTGCTAACGCTATCGGCGTAGGCGGCGTACCCGGAATTTTGTCCATTCAACCGCAGTACATGCCGACATTCGCGTTGGCAATGCTGGCGGCTATCGTCGTACCGTTTGTTTTAACAGTGCTTGTCGGCAAAAAGAGAGGCGTTGACGCGGAAGCTGAAGCGGCTCAAAGAGCGGCTGAAGAAGAGGCGGCGGCGGAAGCGGCTAACGCTGAGGCTGAAAAAAATCTCGTAAGCGAAAATGAATTTAAAGCCTACCTCGACGGCAAAGTTATCAGCTTGAAAGAAATCGGTGAGGGCGTTTTTTCCGCAGGTATGGTCGGTGACGGCTTGGCTATTATCCCTTCCAATGAAACGGTTTGCGCGCCTGTTTCCGGAAAAGTAACCGTGCTTATGGAGGATAGTAAGCACGCTGTCGGTATGCAACTTTCAAACGGCGCTGAAATTCTTATTCACGTCGGCATTGACACTGTCAGTATGGGCGGCGAGGGATTCGAGTATTTGTGCAAAGTTGGGGATGTTGTGAAGGCAGGTACGCCGTTGCTTAAATTCAGTAAAGGGGCAATTAAAAAAGCCGGTCACCCCGACACGGCAGTTCTGGTCGTCACTAATCCGAACGGCGTTGACTTTAAATTTAATAGCGGCATGCAGGCTAAGACGGGTAAAACGGTTATAGCGACGTGCTAAAAAATTTCATAAAAAAGGCGGGCAGTCGAAAAAATTCTTTCCGATTGTCCGCTGTAATTTTACTATGATTGAAGATTTTCAATTAAATTTTTTCCTGTTCAAAACGTCGGTATATTCGTTTAAAATTTCGTCACTGTACAAAATGGTAATTTCTTTTTTCAAAACCTTTTCTATAACTTGAACTGTCGCACTGTCATTTTTCGGCGACAACAAGGCAGAAACCAAAACGTTTGTATCAATAACCGCAGAATATCTCACAATTTTTCCTCTCGTGCAGCGTTTATTTCTGAATTTATTTCATCTAAGGACATATTTTGAAGACTGTTTAACTTCGCTTCTTCTCTCAAATTATAAAATGCTTGCAAGGCTTTTTCGCTAGTAATTTCTTTTTCCGGTTTGACAAACCTTTTTGCATACTGAATGATATTTGCCAAATATTCTTCCGGAATTACCTGCATTAAATTTACTGCCTCTGCTCTTAACTCTGACATAAATTCAACCTCCCAATAATTTTTCAAAGAGGATTTCAACTTGTAAAAGAATTTTCCTGCGCAAATAAAAAATCTGCTTTATATGGTTTTCACAAATTTTTATTTACTTCGAGGAGGTATTAAGTATGAAATTTTCAAACGCTACCGTTTATCAAATTTACCCGCGCAGTTTTGCCGATTCAAATGGCGACGGTATTGGCGACATTCGCGGAATTATCAATAAGCTTGACTATATTAAAAGCTTAGGCGTTAAATATATTTAGTCGACGCCGTTTTTTGTTTCACCGCAAAATGACAACGGCTATGACGTAGAAAATTATCGTGAAATTGACCCTCGTTTCGGCACAATGGCGGACGTGGAAGAGCTTATCGCGGAGGCAGACAAGCGCGGTATCGGTTGCATGTGGGATTTTGTATTTAATCACTGCAGTACGGCGCATGAATGGTTTCAGCGTGCCTTAAAGGGAGAAGAAAAATATTTAAACTACTTTATCTTCAAAGACGGTACGCCTGACAAGCCGCCTACAAATTGGGTATCAAAATTCGGCGGAAATGCGTGGGAGTACGTGCCGCATTTAAAGAAATGGTACTTACACCTGT
>JAFTEG010000105.1 GCA_017453765.1 Selenomonadaceae bacterium | reverse complement strand
TAGCCTTGTTATTGCGGCGTAAAAAATTTTTCTTGTTATGATTTTGCAAGTGGGATATAATTACGGCGAATTTTTTTCAGGGGGGAACCGAAATGCGTCGGTACACGGTCTTGTTTTTAACGGCGTTTGTGTTTGTACTTTCGGCGATAGCAGGGACATCTTATCGCGCGGGGGCTGATGAAAGAGTCTCGGAAGTCGAATTGTCGGCGTACACAACGTTGCCGGCAGAAACCGTTACCATTTTGTCAGAGGCGTATGAAAAAGAAAATCACGTGCGAATAAATTTCGTACCGTTGCCGTCAAAAGATTTAATTCAAAAAACTAAGAATGACGCTGTTTCAGACCCCACCGTTGTTGAAACGGTCGATTTAATTTTGGCTGACAGCGGCGTTTTAAATTCTCTTGCCGAACAAAATCTTTTGGCGTCGTACACTTCTGAAAGTATTGACGCCGTGAAAAATAATCTTAAGGACAAGCATGACCGTTGGACAGGCGTTTGGTACGATCCGATTGTTTTTTGCACGAACAAAGATTTTCTCGGCAAGCTGAAAGAAATTCCGGACACTTGGTCGGCGCTTGCAAACTTTCGCGGCGTGAGAATCGGCATTACAGATTTCATTGCGGCGGACGCGGCGTCCAATTTAATGTTTCAAATGATTGCCAATTTCGGCGAAGTCGAGACGTACAAAATTCTGCGCGGACTTCATCCGAAAGTGGTGCAGTACACAAAATTTTTATCAAACCCCGTGCGTCAAGCGGGTATGGGCGAAACGGACATTTCCATTGCCGTCGGAAGTGAAACCATTCGTTACATGCAGGAAGGTTACCCGCTGAAAATAATTTATCCTGCGGACGGTACCGCGTACATTTTGACAGGCGTCGCGCTTGCAGATAAAAATTCCGCCAAAAGTGCCGAAGCGCAGAAATTTGCCGATTGGCTTTTAAGTGACAATGCCCAGCTTGCATTGCAGAGCAACGGCTTTTATTTTATTTCGACGAATCCCAACACGTTGGCTTATAAATCTTTCGCCGGAAAAAATCTTGTACTCTTTCAAAATGCGCCTGCCTTCAATGAACAACAGCGCTTAAACTTTTTGGATCGTTGGGCTAAGCACGTGAGATTTAGAGATTAGTAAATAGTAAATAGTAAATAGTAAATAGTGAGTAGTTAGTAGTTAGTAGTGAATAGTGAATAATTAGTAGGGAGTAAAAAAAATTTTGAAAGTAGGAGTTATCAGTTTAGGTTGCGCAAAAAATTTGGTAGACACTGAAGTAATGCTCGGAATACTGCGGGACAACGGCATAACCATTACGCCGAATCCCGCCGAAGCAGACATCTTGATAATAAACACCTGCGCCTTTATCGCGTCGGCGAAAGAAGAATCAATCACTACGATTTTAAATTTTGCCGAATACAAAACCGAAGGCAACTGCCGCGCGTTAATCGTTGCCGGTTGCTTGGGTCAACGCTACAGGCAGGAACTTTTGGACGAAATGCCGGAGATTGACGCCATTGTCGGTACCGGAGCGTGGCATAGAATTATGGAGGCAGTTGAAGAGACACTTTCCGGACGCCGCGTAATTTTAATTGGTGAAAATGAAGTTATCTACAGTTCAAAAACGCCGCGCCTTATCACGACGCCCGACTATACCGCGTACGTGAAAATTGCGGAGGGTTGTAATCACCGTTGCGCCTTCTGTGCAATTCCGCTTATTCGCGGCAAACAAATTTCCCGTCCGATTGACGACATACGCGCAGAAGTTGAGCGGCTTGCTGAAAACGGCGTCAAAGAAATTAATTTAATCGCGCAGGATACTACGAACTACGGACGCGACATTTACGGCGAAGTAAAACTTTGTGACCTTCTGCGCGAACTAGTCAAGGTTGAAAAAATTCATTGGATACGCCTGCTTTATTCTTATCCGCAACATTTCACCGATGAGTTGATTGACTTAATTGCAAGTGAACCGAAAATTTGTAAGTACGTCGATTTACCTTTGCAACACGCCGATGACGCCGTTTTAAAGCGTATGCACAGACCTGATACGCGTGAATCGATTGAAACGCTTTTAAAAAAACTGCGCGAAAAAATTCCCGGCGTCGCAATTCGCTCCACGTTTATGGTAGGTTTTCCCGGCGAAACGGACGAAGAATTTCAGACGCTGAAAAAATTTATTGAAACGCAACGGCTTGATAAAGTCGGCGTCTTTGTCTATTCGCCGGAAGAAGGCACCGCCGCTTATGCAATGGACGGGCAAGTTGACGAAGGCACCGCGCAGGAGCGTTATCACGAATTGATGAGCATTCAAAGCCTTATTTCGCAGGAGATTAATGAAAGTCTTGAAGGCAAGGAATTTGAAGTGCTTGTCGAAGGACGGGACATGGAAGTTTCCGAAGTTGTGGCAGGGCGTTCTTACCGTGAGGCGCCGGAAGTCGACGGACAAATTTATATTGAAAATGACTACCGCAGTAACGCCGGTGACATTTTCCGCGTCAAAGTGTTGGCGGGTT
>JAFTEG010000104.1 GCA_017453765.1 Selenomonadaceae bacterium | reverse complement strand
GTCAATGGAAGAGAAATTGCCACAAGTCAGCAAAATTTTTTACCTGCGATATTTGCCGATACCTTTAATGGCGGGAATAATCGCCCTTTCCTACGCGCAGGTTATCGACGCTATGTCAACGCTGATGCTTTTGCTGGCAGTAGCGGTATTTTCATTCGGCGTATCGCTTGCAATGATGTCACGTACCGCCGAAATTTTAAAGCCGCTTAAAATGTTGTCGCAGGAACTCAGACTGTACCAATCCATTTTTGAAAGGCTTGAATCGACTGACTTCAGCTCATCGAGTATGCGTAAAATTCGTGACGCGTTGACGGACGAAGTATCGGCGGCACGAAAGTTGAAGACGCTGACTTTGCTTGTAAGATTTGTGAACGCGCGTAAAAATCCGTTCGTCTACTTTATCGGCAACGCGCTTTTTATGATGGATTTTTTCTGTGTCGCGGCATTTATAAGCTGGCGAATCACGGCGGCGCGGCATTTGCAAAAATGGATTGACGCTTGGTCGGAAGCGGAAGTTTTAATCTCTTTGGCGTCAATCGGTCAAACGCGTGACGTTTACTGTTTTCCGACGCTATTGGACGACCCCGCGCCGAGAATTGAGGCTGAAAATTTATCAAGCATTTTAATTGCAAGCAAAAAAGCCGTACCGAACAGCGCAAGTTTCACGGCAGGCACGACGATTATAACCGGCGCGAATATGAGCGGCAAAACGACGTGGATTAGGACGTTGGCAGGCGCGGTGATTTTGGCTTATGCTGGCGCTCCGGTCTGCGCGGAAAGTTTTTCTGTCAGCCGCCTTGCCGTCTTCACGTCGATTAGGGTTAATGACGATATCGGTCAAGGTCTTTCGACTTTCTACGCTGAACTTCTTCGCATTAAAAGTATGATTGAGTACAGTGAAAAAAAGTTGCCGATGCTTATTTGTATCGACGAAATTTTCAAGGGGACGAATGAAGCCGATAGGTTAATGGGCGCTAAGGCGGCGATTCGGCGCTTGACAAATTCGCGCAGTATTACGCTTGTCACGACGCACGACTTTGAACTTTGCGAAATGGAAAATATTTCCAACGCGCACTTTGAAGAGTATTATGAGAACAATGAGATTAAATTTGATTTCAAACTGCGGCAGGGACGTTGCACGACTACCAATGCGAAATTTTTACTGCGTATGGTAGGCATTTTGAAATGATTAAGGATTAAGGATTATATTTACTCATCACTCATCACTCTTCACTATTCACTACTCACTACTCACTGGAGGATTGAAAATGTATTTTGAAAGCAAAGTTTTAAACGTAGCAATTAAGCGCAGAAAAGTCCACTACATTCCCGACATTGTCTACGCGCAGGTTCCTACATTTTCGTCAAGCTGGGAACAGTTGCAAATGGATATTTTAATTCCGCAAAGTGATACGCCGTTGCCTGCAGTAATTTTTGTAACCGGCGGCGGCTTTATTTCGGCTAATCGCGCACGTTGCCCGCAGTTGAGAATGCGTCTTGCAGAGGCGGGATATTTTGTCGGCAGTATAAATTATCGCACGGCGCCGGATTCGATTTTCCCGCAACCGGTTGAGGACGTGAGAAATGCGATAAGTTTTCTGCGCGCAAGTGCGAAAAGATTTAACATTGACGCAGAAAAAATCAGCGTTATTGGTGACAGCGCCGGAGGTTATCTTGCGGCGTTTGTGTCGACGATTAACGACCCCAAAATTACGGCGGGAGTAAGTTTGTACGGCGTCACGGATTTGACGAAAATTGCCGCTGATTACGACGAAGATAGAAAGGCGTTGCATAAAGTTTCGGCGGCGTCAGAATCACTTTTACTTTTCGGCGTGCCGCAGTTCAGAGGTCGCGCAGGTACGGTTTTCACGGATGAAAAATTGGCGGCTAATGCCAATCCCGTTAATTACGTCACGGAATATTCCGCGCCAATGCTTTTAATGCACGGTACGGCTGATGACGTTGTTTCGCCAAGTCAAACCGATTTACTTTTTCAAGCGCTGAAAAATGCCGGCGTTGACTCGGAGCGCTACGTAATTCCAAACGCGAATCACTCGGACGAATTTTGGGTACAAGATGAAGTTTTTGACGTTATCTTAGCTTTTCTCAACAAGTATTCGTTTAGTAGTAAGTAGGCGCTTTTTGGTGAACTCAAATTTTTTAAGCTGATACCGCGAGAGTTCCCACGCCTTTATCTAAAAGCGGCGTAAAACCCCTTGCTTTAGCTATGGGGATATAAGCCGCCACATTGACTTTCAAAAATACGTAGTTTAAAATTGAAACAGCGGTTAGCCTTCCGCTTTAACAAAAACGTGAAACAAATATCAACGGC
>JAFTEG010000103.1 GCA_017453765.1 Selenomonadaceae bacterium | reverse complement strand
ATTTAATGCGTCCAAAAGAAGTGCGGCGGCGCGTGGCTTGTCGGTAAGTTCTACCAACGCGCAGGCATATTCATCAATAGCCGCGTCGATTTCTTCAAGGTCGGTTTCAAGCTCAGCCTTTTCAATTCTCGTCATTTCAATTCTCCTCGTCTCTTAAGTTTTCAAGTATCCAATTTGTGAACTCGTAAGCCTCGCGAATAATCCACTTGTCCCCGTCGCTGTCTTCGTAAGTGAAAACATTATTGTCAATGACAGCGATAACTGCCGGCGTTCCGGCGTTCCCGTCGTCAAAATCAAGGTTAATTTCGCTCGGATCTGCTACGGTCGACAAAATGTCTTTGATAAACTGTTGCAAGTTTACGGCGTCAACTTCATCGCTAAACATTGGGGAAATTCTTCCCACGTCTCCAATTTCGGCTGCCAAAACAACCTTTGGGCTTGCGTGAATGTTTTTGATGTCCAATTTTAAATTTTTCATTGTCACTATCTCCTTTGATGTATCACAAATTGTGCAACCTTAAAGATTTAAAATCTAACTAAAAGAAAGTATATCAGATTTTGACAGAAAATCAAGATGTTTTGCAATAAAAAAAAGACGCCCTACGGCGTCAAATTTTAGTTTATTTCGATTTCAAAATTTCACTAACTAAGTTTTTTAATTCTTCTACGAAAGGGACAAATTTTATAGCGGCGGTCTTTTCTGCTTTTTCCACTGTTGATACAAAAACTTCGGCGTCTCTGAAAGTTATGTTGTGCATAACTGCGCCGTCTTCATCAGCGTAAAAAGAAATTGCGCCGTCGTCGTTGACTTTGAATTTTGCAGGGATTGATACGGTTATTTTCCCGTTTGTGTGTTGAATCGGCGGTGATAAAAAATCAAATTCTGTAAGCTCTAATGCGTGTTTAATCCGATATTCAAAAAGATTTTTATCAATAATTCCGCGCAGATTAGCGCCGATTAAGTCAACGACTGACACTTCAAGAAAATTTGCAAGCTCGAAAATTTTATCAAGCGGCGGGAGTTTCTTTGCGTTTTCGTATGCGCCTATGGTGTTTACGTCTACTTTCAGATAATCGGCAAGTTGTCGGCGGGAAAATCCCTTTGCTTTGCGTATGGTGGATAAATTATCGCCCAAAATCTGCATAAGTTCTGCGCGAATATCTTTCACGTATACCACCCCGCTTTCTCAACTTCCGTAGCTGTAAGATTGACTGCCAACGGCGCTGTCAATGGCGTCTCTTACGGCGTCCGCTATTTCGTTTGTGATGTCTTCGGTAAGTTGTGCCTTCATTCGGTTATCGAAAACATAAGCGCCGCCCAATTCTATTGTGGGACTGACAGTCAAATTAATTGTGCGCGTTTCGTTTCGACTTAAGTCTAAAATATGACCCGCCATTTCGTTTGTTGCTGACGCTATCCCTTCAGTTAATCGCGCAATTTCATTGTAATATTCTGCGTGTTGTTGAAATAATTCATAGCCCGGACTTCCGACTTGTGACATTGCGTCGTTTACGCGGTCTTGAACCTCGCCGTAAAAGTTGGTATTCGGCAAGCTTGAAGTGCTGACACGTCGCGGGGCTTGTCTGTAACTTCTGCCCGCGTCTTGTACGCGGCGTGCTATGGCTTGATACTCGCCTTGTAACCATTCATCAATCATTTCTTGAGGGTAAACGCCTTCTTGGGTGTATTCGTGCCATTGCTTTTGAGCCCGCATAATATCAATATCGCGTTGGCTGTGCTGTTGCTCAAAAATCTTTTCGGCAAGGCTTTGAGTTTTGCCCTTGATTCGGTCAATTTCGCGTTCAAATGCTTCAGCTTCCTTTGCAAGCGCGGCGGCAGTTATCGCCGCCGATTCTTCAAGAAATTCATTTTTTCTTCCAAATGCGGCAATGGCGCTGTCAACGGCTTGTTCGGCTTGATCTTTCCACTCTTGGATTTTCTGAATCTCTCGTTCATACGGGCTTAAATCTTTATCATTTAATATGGCGTTGGTTTCTGCAACTAATTGCTCGGTGTTTTTTTTAGACTTTTCCAATGCCTCTTGAAAAATCTGCTCGTATTTAAGCGAATATAATTCTTCAATGGCGCCCCGCTCATCGTCGGACGTGTGGATTTTATCGTTAATTTCACGGTCACGCCATAAGTCAAGCTGTGCCAATTTTCGTTGGTATTCGTCCAAATAATCAATCTCAAGGCGTATGTCTTCAATTTCATCTCGAAATTGATGCGTGCGCTGTATGCCATATTGCGATAAAGGATTTTTATCCTTGCCCTTGCCTTCGCCTTCCTTGTTCAGTTTGGCAAGCGAATTGCGTAACTTGTCCGCCGATTGTGACGTATCCAAAAGGGCTTTGTTGGCAAGCTCAAAAGGTATGTCGGGAACTGCTCCGAATAATCTTGCAAGCTCCCAGCCCGTTTCTTTTATTAAGTCTTTGTTGTCAACCAACCACGCCGTGATACTGTTGGCAATATCAAATAAAGTTTCTGCGGTCTGCGCGGTTGTCGGTGATAAAAAATTTGACAGCGCGTCCATCAGTTCGCCCAGTTGCAAAGTCAAAAGATTTATCGCCCGTTCTGACTGTTGAAGTTCGGCGGGGTCTAACGCCGCCTTTACGACTTTTGACGCGTCGGCGGTTGCGTCTCCCCAACGCTCCATTATCTGCATTGCGTCGGTTACGCCCGATTCGCCGCCCAACATTTGCAAAAATTCAACTTCTTCACCGGCGGCTTTGGCTTTGAGGAAGGCTTTGTGAAGTTCTTCCATTATTTCCGCATAGTCTTTGAGCCTTCCCGTTGCGTCCAAAATCTGCGCGTCATACTTTTCAAGCGTGATCCATTCGGGGTCATCAACTTCCCCCTTTACAATGGCGTCGGTCAGCCCGCGCAAAAATCCGCCTATGTCTTCAAGCTCTCCGCCCGCAAGTTTAACCTTGTCGGCAAATTCCCGCGCCTTGTCAAATGGCAGGTTAAAATCATAAGCAACTTTTTCAAGCTCTTTGAATTTTTCGGTCAAGGCTACGACGCTTGCCGCCATTGCCGCAATAACTTCTTTGATTTCGCCCCAATTTCTAAGCGCAGCTCCTACTTTGTTTATCGCGTCAAGCATTTTGGAAGATGATACGCCTGATTCTTCCTGCGCGGCGTTAAGCTCTCGAAGTTGCCTTTCGTACCGTGCAACTGATAAACGCGCCTGTTCGTAGCGAACTTGCGCCCGTTGTGTCTCCTCGCTGTTTTCGCCCGTGCGTTGTGCCGTGTCACGAAGTACCGCACTCAATACTTGTAACCGTGACTGTTGCAGTTCAATTTGTCTCTGAAGTCTACGCTGTTGTACTTCAAAAATTTCTGTGGCGTCCGTCGCTCGGTCAAGCCCTGCAAGTTCAATGTTGGCTTGCAGGTCAATTAAATTTCTTTCCCGGTTGATTCGCTCCAAATTCTGTTTTACCGTTTGACTGACTTGCACAAATTGCTGGTTCAATTCATCTTCTGCAAGCCGAATCCTGAACATTAATTCTTCAACTGATTCAGCCATTTGTTACACCTGCCTTTTTCGTGATAAATCTTTTAATTCCTTCCAATGTTCAAAAAGTCCCGCGTAAGCGTCCAAAAGTGACGACGTGCCGTCTATTCGATATTTCGGACTGCTTGCCTTTGTCGGCATTATGTTTCCGTTGTTGTCTTCCAGCACGCCCGTATTTGTCAAACACCATTTTAGCAAAGAGTGATTGTTGTAGTTTACCCGCTTGGCTTGAAGGTCTGCGCCCAAATTCTGCATTGGCAAGGATAAATTCCGCGCCGTCTGATAAAGTTTTACCATTCTAAATCCTGACGCCGTCATTTCGTCCGTCCAATAACGCGCGCTGTACGGGTCATAAAAAACCCATGGGATTGATAGCCCGTGAACTTTTACAAGCTCCAAAAACCACGCCGTCACGTCCGAATAGTTTATCGTGTTGCCCTGACAAAGGCGCAATAAGCCTTCCTCGTGCCATTTGTCGTAAGGAATTTTTTCTTCCTTGACACGCTGGGTAAATCCGTCTGACGGTAACCAATACATTTGATGTACAAATTTTTTCTCCTCGCCGTCCATTATTAAAATTGTCGCGCAGGTTAAATCTGTGGTCTTTGATAAATCTGCGCCGCCGACTGCATACCACCCGCGAAAATCGGAAAGCTTGAAAGTTTCCGTGTTGTTGATGTCGTCAAAGGTAAGCCACGCCTTAGCCTGATTTTCAATAACGTTAAAATCTTTGACAAGTAAGCCCGTCAAGTCACGCGGACTTTGAGCGGCTCTCTTTACCCTTGATTGCAGGTCTTCCAATTTCTTAACCGTTCCCAATGACGGGTTGGCTTTCTGCCACATTGTGGGAACTTTCCACTCTGCCTTTTCGTCAAGCTCGTATAATACGGGCAAAAATCCCGCGTCATCTATCGTGCCGTCACATACTCCGACCGCGT
>JAFTEG010000102.1 GCA_017453765.1 Selenomonadaceae bacterium | reverse complement strand
TTTGACACTCCCCACGCCTAAAGGCGGGGGATTCTTAAGAAGTTTGAACTCTGTAGAGGTTAGTCCTTATTCGCTAACGTGCGCCCTTATTCTCAATGGCAATGCCAAGTTGCCCCTACACTGTTGCCCTTCGGCTTCAGCTTACTTTTCTTCTCAAAGTCCGTCCTTTCTTCCTTATTTGCAACACACTTATTTACACCCGTCACGATTCACTCAGTCCGGAGAAAAAATCTCTAAGTGTCGCGCTGCGGTGCGGGTTAGTGTACGGGGTGACCCCACTCCAAAACGACTTCATTGCTTGCAAGACACGAGCCGTTGATATTTGTTTCACGTTTTTGTTAAAGCGGAAGGCTAACCGCTGTTTCAATTTTAAACTACGTATTTTTGAAAGTCAATGTGGCGGCTTATATCCCCATAGCTAAAGCTAGGGGTTTTACGCCGCTTTTTGATAAAAAACGTAATCGAAAAGGTAAGGCTCCAAGTCTACCCCCCCCCTTTCGGTTACGGTCTTTATAATTTTCGTATTTGCATTGGCGCCGTAATTTTTTAAAATTTCACCCTGCGCCTTGATATAGCGTTCGTCATTGGCGTCGAAGGGTTGACCGAGATTATAATTTTCGTACGGCGGCACGGCAAGTAAGTAAACGTCGGTGTCATCTCTTTTGCGCATGACTTCATAAACCGGCGAAAGTTTATCCAAGTCACCGCCTTGACAAATGAAGGCAACGCGAATTTTTTTAGCGTGTAACTTTTCAATAAGCGCGTTGACGTGAACCGTGACTCTTTTGGCGCCGATTGAGTTTAAAGCGTCCATGCGGCAAAATTCTTCGCCGTTCTGCAAATTCCACGCAAAGGCGTCAATTAATTTGAAAGGCGTAACCTTCTTTGCACGATAAAGCATCGCGTCGAGTTCGGCTGTCAATTCTGCAGGGAATAAACTTTTATAAAAAGCATGCACGGGAAGTTTGACTACAATCGGCGTAACGTCATTGTCGCGACAAAGTTTAAGGCAGTCCATAAAAATTTCGGCGTTACTCTGCGCGGCGTGAAAATATTTATCGGCGTCCCAACGTCTTGCGTCACTGCGTACGCCAAAAACCGATTCTTGACCAAGCGGGTGATTGTTAAGTTGCTTTTCGCCTAAAGGGTCGGCAAAATTTAAACCGGCGTATTGATTGGCATGCGCCGCGTAGTTGACATTGGACAATGCATAGACGTTCAAAAAATTTTCGTCGAACAGAGCGGACATCGCGTCATCAGTCAGCGGAAAATTCATCTGCCCTTTGAAGATTGAGTAGTACGAAAGACTTTCCCACTTGTCGGCAGTCAAAGATAAATCGTAGCGCAGAGCGTGCGGCGAAAGACCGATAACCGCGTACTTGATTTTACTTTTCGGCGCGGTAAGTGCCGCTTTAAGCCAAAGGTAGGAAGTTTTTAAATCTTGCAGGCTTGAGGCAAGGTTAGCGGTCTTAACTAAAAATTCATCGGCGTTAAATCCCATAGCCGCTGCGAAGTCGCCGACAATGACCGATTCAAAGTTTGAAATTTTATTTCGCAGAGCTACGGCAAGAAAAACCTTTTTAACATAGTCGTCATTTAAAATGAAGTCAACGTCAATGATTCGCGCAGGGTCTATGCCAAAATTTGTGAGCTGTTTGACGATAAAATTTCCCTGCGTCAGGATATAATCCCACTTCGACGCGAAAAGACATTCGGCAATATTTTGGTAAGGCAAGGGCTGAAAATTTTTATCCGTGACATGATTATTTTCGTCAACAAAAATAATTTCGGCGGACTCGTTAAGGTACGGCAATAAATTTTTAAAAGTGGCGTCGTCTTTTAGCAAAACAATAACGCGCATGGTAACACCTGCTTAAAAACATCTGCGTAATAAAACCTGCGTAATAAAACCTACTTAAAAACATCTGCGTAAAAAAATTTGCGTAAATTTTAAATTTAAGTTGCGGAAGGCGGCGTGTAGTATTGGTCGGTGTGTAAGTATTCGTCCTTGACAACTTGCCCGCCTTGATAGTAGACGCGGTAGAGTGACGCGCCGTCCATTTCAAGAGCGATATTGGAGCCGTTTAAATCCGCCTTCGTGCCTAAGACATATACAGTGAGAGTGGAGCCGGTGGCATTCGCAGTAATGTAAACGGGGTGCGGTAAATCGTTGCGGAATTTAAAATCAATTTGACCGTCGGCAACAGTCGCGTCCCTGCCGTAACCTATGTATGAAGACTGGAAAAAGTGCGGCGTCCTTTCGGTAGGCGTGAGACCTGCCAGCAAAATCGCGTTGTACAAAGTGGAGCTGACTTGACAAACTCCGCCGCCGTAATCGATATCGGGCTTGCCGTTTATAATGACGCCTGCCGGTTTATAACCTGCCTCCCACGTGCGCGGACCTACGGTCGTGTTGAAAGAGAATTCCCAGCCGGTTTTTAAAATTTTATCTGAAATTGCGTTTGCGGCAATCCAAATATTGTCGCCGCGATCTCCGGGATAATAATAAGTGCTGTACTGACCTAAGATTGTGTCGATATTCGCAATGTCTTCGGTT
Source organism: Selenomonadaceae bacterium (assembly GCA_017453765.1). Classification (GTDB taxonomy): domain Bacteria; phylum Bacillota; class Negativicutes; order Selenomonadales; family Selenomonadaceae; genus Quinella. The sequence continues at coordinate 913 of JAFTEG010000102.1, read as the reverse complement.
TTTATGAAAGGATCAACGTCATCAAGTTCAAGGTTAATCGCCTTAGGAATATCCAAATTTGTAAGCGGCTCTTTCAGCGACTCGGCTAATTTTTCGCGGTCGAGTTTTTTACCGATTGAACCGGCAATAGGCTCAACCATACCGTTGGCGGGGTAGACGTTGCAACGCGCATTAACCGGCTGTACGTCAATCTGCGCGGCGATATCGGCAATTTTTTTATTTAAAAGCTCCTCGTCATAAATCGCATTTAGTTGAACGTCGTGACCGCCGAATAAACCGGCAACCTGGTCGGCAAAATCCGGTACAAGACCTTTACCGCGTCCGTAGCTTTCGGCATCTGCAACGGCCTTGTCAATTTGCGGCGTCAAGTTAATTTCTTCAGGCGTAATTTGAAATTCGTTGCCGCCGTATGAAAAGGTGAGCGGGTGCATTTTGCGTGCGGCAGATTTTTGAAAAAAGTTTGTCGCCTGCTGAGAATTTAAGCCGCCCAAGTCTTCGCCGTCATATTTAACGCCGGAAACAATTTTGCCGCTGTCGGCAATGGAATCCGATACAGCCATTGCCGCGCCGCCTGCCAAGACAACTGCCGCCGTCATTATCGGCAATCCCTTTGCAGAAAAAATCGCTTTTAAATTCAAATTTTCCATATTCAGAATTTGCATTAAACAGTTTGCTCCTTTCATAAAAATTTTTAAAGCTTAGGTTGTCAGGTAAATTTTTTTAATTTAGTCAGGTAAATTTTTTTAATTTAGTCAGGTAAATTTTTTTTAATTTAGGGCGTGTTGATTAATTCAAACATTAATAAATTTTTAAGTTTTTTAGATATACTTTTCTTTTGGCGCAAAAGAAAAGTATCAAAAGAAAACATGTCCGCAGCATTCGCGTCACGCTCATGGTGCGGACGGGGCGCGCG
>JAFTEG010000101.1 GCA_017453765.1 Selenomonadaceae bacterium | reverse complement strand
TTAAAAACGTTCGCAAAGTTGCCGCATATTTTTACGGCTAAACTTTACCGCGAAATTTTGGAAACAATCCAAACCTACGACGGCTACAAAGCCTACATTGTAAGCGAGTTGGAACGCTACGGCGAGGACGCTTACAAAAATCCCGACGCTTATACAGAGGTCGAATATGACGTTTTGAATTTGAAATTGCCCGACGAACCCGAGCGCCGCCTTTTGGCAATTATTGAACAGATGAAAAAGGAGTATGCAAATAATGACAAAGCTTAGTATCAAAACCGTAAACGGTAAGCTTAAAAAATTTTTCGCAATAGCGGCATTGGTATTTTTCGGCGCGGCTACGGCAAGTGTACAGTTTACCACCGACGAGCCTAAGTACGAAGTCCACGTCGAACGCTACAAGGTGCGCTCAGGCGACACGTTTTGGGATGTTTCACGCTACTACCGCGACTTGGACGACCGCAATTTGTATATTTTTGACTACCAAGACGAATTGCGCCGCTTGAATCCGCAACTTGTTGAAAACAAAAACCAGCTGAATGTCGGCGACGTGATTGAAGTTAAGTACTTGAAAATCAAAGAGTAAAAAAAAATGTCCTGTTCGCAGGACGTGATTAACAGCAAAAATATTATATCACAAGCAAAGTTAAAAAAGTGGCGGTGGACAAAAAATCTGCCGCCTACGGAGGTGATTTAAAATGCAGGGCGTGCCTATTAAATTTCGCGGCAAAAATAGCTTTAATGGTAAATTGGTTTACGGCGACTGCTTACATCAAGGTGAATTCGTTTTTATCAGATACCGCGCCGATAATAATATTTATTATGCTGACAAAGTTGCCCCCGACAGCGTTGCTCAGCTTGTAGGTTACGACGCCGAAGGCGAAGAGGTATACGAAGGCGATGCACTTTTGAGTTTTGACAATGACACCCTTACTGCCGCGTGTTTCTCTAACGCAGATTATAAGTATTACAGAATTATGAAAGGAAACGCCGATGAATGACGACGAGCCGCGAAAAGACTATTGGCAACTGAAAGACGAAAACGCCGAATTGCAAAAAGCGGTAAACGCCAAAACAGGCAAGCTTTTAACTCGGTATTTCGCGCCGCAACCGCTTGAAAATTTTCACCCTTCGGACGCCTTGAATCAAATGTTCAGGCAACTTTGTAAGATTTACGACGCCGAAAATATAGCGTTTAATCCTAAGAGTTTGTTTGAAGGCTCTGACAAATTGCCGCTGATTAAAGCACTCGGCGAATTAATCATTATCGCAACTTCGTACCTTGAAAAAATCGGCGTGAATGATTCTGCACGTCAGAAGTTGTTTAAAAAATTGAATGAGGAGAATGCACGCAATGACTAAAATTTTACCCTTGCCGGTCAAGAAAAACAAATTCGGCGAAAAAGTTGCTGACATCAGCATTAAAAAGTACTACCGCCAAATTTGTGAGGAAGTTGTGGAGGCTCATAAGGCAAGCATTGAAATTCAAGCACGTCAATATGATTCGTTGCTTGATATCGCCGACGACGAACCTACGGAGCTTGTAGACGTTATCACGTGTTGTATCACGCGCCTTAACATTATTAAATGCAAAGATGTTGTCGGCGTCATTGACAACCAAAAAAAATATTATAGCGAACCTGCCGACTTTTACACCGACCTTGTCGCCGCCGTTATGAATAGTTACCACGCCGCAAAAATGGCTAAAGTCTT
>JAFTEG010000100.1 GCA_017453765.1 Selenomonadaceae bacterium | reverse complement strand
AGTCTTCACTGGTTCGCCCGGAAAATACGTACCGCTTAAAGATTCATTTCGCGGATTTAAAGAAATTTTGTCCGGCAAGTATGACGATTTACCCGAAGCGGCGTTTTACATGGTCGGCGGCATCGAAGAGGCTGTACAAAAGGCAGAGAAACTCAAGGGGGCTTAATCAATGGCGACGATTAAGCTTGAACTTGTAACCCCTTATAGCGGAAAAGTTTTTGACAAAGATATTGATATGTTAATCGTCCGTTCAACGGCGGGCGAACTCGGAATTTTGCCGAAACACGCAAGACTTTTGACGGAACTTTTGCCGCACGCAATGCGCATTAAAGTTGAAGGCTCTGAAAAATTGGTCGCGATCGGCGGCGGATTTATGGAAGTCACGCCCGATAAAATAACAGTTTTGGCTGATTCTGCGGAACTTCCCGAATCAATCGACGTTGAGCGCGCAAAGTCGGCACTGAAACGCGCTGAAGATAGAATTGCGGCTTATAAAAGTTCTTCAAAAGATTCAATCATTGACATAAAACGCGCAGAGGCGGCACTCGCCCGTGCAAAGGCAAGATTGCTTGTCAAAAATATTCAAAGTTAAGTAAAAAATTATGTCCGTCGGCAAATGTCGGCGGACTTTTTTTAAGGAGTGGTATTTATGGCAAAAAGTCAAAGTTTATCGAGGGGGGGTATGATGAAAATTTTTATAAGCATCAGCGGGAAATTAGTCATAGATATGCTTCAGTCATAATACCTGTTGTTGCAAAATTTGTTCATCCTCACTCCATAATTGATATTGGGTGTGGAGAAGGCGGATGGTTGGATTATTGGCAAAAAGTTTTTGGCGTGGAAATTTATGGCGTCGATGGCGATTACGTCGATAGAAATTGGTTGTTTATTGATAAAAAATTTTTTCATCCCTTAAATTTGGAAGAGCGTATAAATTTTGGCAAACGTTTTGACCTTGTCCAATCAATGGAAGTTGCGGAACATTTATCGCCCGCGCGTGCCGACAGTTTTGTTGAAGATTTAACGAAACTCGGAGACGTGATTTTATTCAGTGCAGCTGTTCCAACTACCGGCGGTGTTCATCACGTTAATGAGCAATGGCAGTCATATTGGGCAAACTTATTTCAGAAATTTGGATATGTAGGCATTGATTGTATTCGTCCCAAAATTTGGAGTGACGCAAGATTATCTGTTAATCGTCGGCAAAATTGCTTTATATACGTCAAAAGCACTGAACTTTATCGTTATCCCGAACTTCAAAAATATTATCTCGAACACAGTCAAAATACCGTTTATGATATGATACATCCTCAATTTTTCGTGGATAGGATTAATAAATTTCAAAACATTTTCCAACAATTTCAAGCGTATTTGGCGCAAATTAAGCAGAAAAAATAATCGCTCTCTCAAGTAAAAAAATTGTCCGTCGCCAAATGTCGGCGATTTTTTATAAAAAATATTGACACCAAAAAAGATTCTCACCGATTTTTGATGAGAATCTTTTAAATTTTTTTACGAAGTTTTAGCTAAATTATCTCTTCATGTTGACGATTGATTCAAGCATTTCATCGCCGACGGTAATGGATTTGGAATTGGCTTGGAAACCGCGTTGCGTAACAATCATGTCGACGAGCTCGGAGGCAAGTTCAACGTTGGACATTTCCAAAGCGGAAGGAGTAAACGCAAAGCCGAAGTCGCCGACAGTGCCGACACGCGCTGCGCCGGAGTTATTGGATTCTTTGTAAAGGCTGGTACCTGACTTATCGAGACCTGCGGAGTTGACGAATTGCGCAACGGCGATTTGTGCTTCGTTTTGAATGACGCCGTTTGTATAAGTTCCCGTTATAACACCGTTCACATCAATGGAGATGCTGTTCAACGTGCCGAGAGAATTGCCGTCCGTCGTGGGATAAAGGGTATTGCTGCCCGCGTATTGGGTGATGTCGTTGAAGTCAACCGCAACGGTCGTTGCCTGCGCGTTGTTGCCGTTGCTGTATTCGAGGTACAAACTGCCGCCACTGGTTTGTGCAGAATCAATCGCGCCAAGTTCGGTGAAGTAAATATCAGACTTGCTGGTTGTAACTTGCGTGCTGTCATTGGGATCTACTGAACGATTAAGATAAATTGTCGTACTCGTGCCATCGCTTTCAGTCAATGTAACTTGACTTTGATAACCTTTTTGACCGGTTGTCGGAGAAATGTACGTACGCCATGTGTTACCGTCTGCTTTATCGGTAAGCAACGTAACGGAGTGCATATTACCTTCGGCGTCGTAGACTGTCGATACCGTTGTAATTGGGACGCTGTGCCCTATTTCATAAAAGCCGCTTGAAACTTTTAGGGTTGAGCCGTCACTCAATGTCAAAGTTGCGGCAATTACGTTTGTGCCGTCGACGTTTACCGATTGCGTTGTAAGTGTATCTGCCGCTTGGGTGTCATCGTAAATCGTGAAAGTACCGCTGGTAAATGAATATGTCGCGTTATAACCATCCTGTGATGTTATCGCCGTATCAGTTGCCGTTCCTGCCTGAGCCGCCGCGTCGCGTGTAGAGAAACTGACAGACGCAACTGTTTTTACTGAGGTGGGGTCTCCGTCAACTCCAAGATTGGTCGTGCGGTTTTGTCCTACTCTTATGGATTTTCCCGCCATTGTATCGCTTGAAGCAATCGTTCCGTCGCTGTTGTAAGTCGTTGCAGAATAATCTATTGTATCGCTGGTAATTACTTCGCTTGTTCCGTCGGTATAAGTTACGTTTAAGGATGTGATGGCTTGATTGTTTGCAACTGCGTCGGCATTGCCCGAAGGATCTGCGGTATAAGTAATATTTGTAATTATGAGGGCGCCTGCGTCGAGGTTGCCCGCGTATGTCAAATTTGAAGTTTGCGTCGCCGCCATAGTTTTACCTGACTTGACGACGATATTTTCGGGGACGCCGCTGGT
>JAFTEG010000099.1 GCA_017453765.1 Selenomonadaceae bacterium | reverse complement strand
CTGCAGACGCCACGGATAAAAGTTCATGAAAAATTCGTTGACCAAGTAATTTTCAAGAATTGTACCATAGCGCTGAATAAATTCTTCGCGCTGTGGATTCAGCGACATATATTTTTCCGCCGTGTCGTTGACAGAAACCGTGCCGTCCTCGTCCGGCGTAAGCTCCAACGTGTTTTGAACCGCGTCGAAAATTACCACTTCAAAAACTTTACGAGGTACGTTTTCTTCGCCGTACAATGTCTGCAGTACGCCGCCGATTAAAATTTTAACAAAGTCACGCGGATTGAATTGTATATCAGCTAAAATAGCGGAAAAATTTTCGGCGATAAAGCCTTCCTTCGCATAAAGTTCCGCCAACTGCGCAACTTCGTAAACTCGCGGTGTCGCCGTAATTTCATCTACGCGGTCAAGAAAAAATCCCAGCACGGCAAGGCGTTGGTCAAGCGTCAAGGCTCTTTCCTGCAAAATGCTGATTGACGTTGACTGTACGTCGAATATGTGAGGAATAATTTCAGTGCGGTTGACAAGCAGTTTGGTTTGGACTTTTGATTTTGAAGGTACGTACTCTTCGACAACTTCAAATTCCATAACGTCTTTAGGCAACAGCGCCAACTCTGCAACAACGGGGCATGTCACGCTGAGGGAGCGTTCGTAAATGTCGCCCAGCTTACAAATACTGCGCGGATAGGTTTGGCACGTTATCGACAAATATCTTTCGCCGTAATTTTTTTGTATCATGCATAGATTATCTTCCGTCAAACAGCAGCAGGCATAATCTTTATTCATCAATGCAACGTAAGATTTACGCTTGTCAAAATATTTTATCTTGGAAGTAATTTCTTTTTCCGCCGATTCAATTTTTTCATAGTCTTCATAAGACGCCTTGTCAATGTCGATAATCCAATACTTGCAACAACGCGCATCACATTTACTGCCGTCGCACTTAAATTTTTTCACATACGCCGGCTGAAAATATTTTCTCTTTTCTTTCATAAAATTTAATCCCTTCCAATGCCTAATTCAGCCATTACAAAATCCTGTTCGCGCTCCATTTCAATGCGGTCGGCGTCTTCCATATGGTCATAGCCGAGAAGGTGTAAAAGCCCGTGCACCGTCAAAAAAATAACTTCGCGCAGGTAGGAGTGTCCGAAATCTTCAGCTTGCATTTTGGCGCGTTCAAGGGAAATTATTATGTCGCCTAAAATTTCTGTCTGTTGATTTAAAATTTCCGGCTCGTCACTTTCTCTGAATGCGAAGGACAAAACGTCGGTGGGTCTGTCAACGCCGCGAAATTTTTTATTCAGCTCGTGTATATGTTCATCGTCCGTCAAGGTTATGCTGAGTTCGGAATTTTCGGCGCCGTAAAGTTTGCCTGCCAATTCCGCCGCACGAATAATTTCAGTTTTTATGTAATCTTCAACCGGCAAAGTGTCCGGTTTAATGCTTATTATAACGTTCATTTTATTATGGAACAGGGATTAGGGAAGAGGGAAGAGAAATTCCTAACCCACTAATCCCTATTCCCTCCTCCCTAATCCCTCATACGCTTCAATGATTTTTGAAACAATTTCGTGGCGTACAACGTCACTCGAATCAAGTTCACAAATGCCGATACCTTTAACTGCCTTCAAAATTTCTACAGCCTCCGCCAATCCCGACTTCACGCCGCGCGGCAAGTCAATCTGCGTCAAATCTCCCGTCACCGCCATGCGTGAGCCGAAACCAAGCCGCGTCAAAAACATTTTCATCTGCTGGCTTGTAGTATTCTGCGCCTCGTCCAAAATTATAAACGCGTCACTCAAAGTACGTCCGCGCATATACGCAAGCGGCGCAATTTCTATAACGCCGCGTGAAAAAAATTTTTGGTACATATCAAAGCCCAAAATCTCCTGCAACGCGTCATAAAGCGGGCGAAGGTATGGATCCACTTTCTCTTGCATATCGCCGGGCAAAAATCCCAAGCGTTCACCTGCTTCAACGGCGGGGCGCGTCAAAATAATTTTTTTCACTTCACGCACGCGCAGATAGTACGCCGCCATTGCCACTGCAAGAAAAGTTTTGCCTGTACCTGCGGGACCAATGCCGAAAGTTACGACGTGACTTTTCATCGTGTCGATATAATTTTGCTGTCCGATACTTTTGGCGTGAATATGCGTACCCTTCGCCGTCACGATAAGCGTTTCGCCGAACATTTTACGCATAACCTCTGCGCGGGCAGTTTTTATAAGTTTAATCGCGGCGGCAACGTCATTCATCGTGATAACATTTCCGCCTTGATAAAGCCGTTGCAATTCGGCGATAACTTTTTCGGCGCGTGCAACTTCGTCATCGTCGCCGGCAAGTTCGATAAAATTTCCCCTGCTGAAAATTTTGCAGTTAAACTTTGCGTCAATCGCCTGTAAAAATTCGTCGCGATCTCCCAGCACCGAACGCGTTTCATCGGCGTCCGCAAACTCAATTTTCTTTTTTGTCAAATAAAAATCACATCCTTAATGCGCGTTATTCTACAACATTCATACAATAAAAAAAAGCCCTGACTTATGTCAAGGCGTTATGTTTCGATTATGACAGAAGAAAATCTGCAAAGACGACGTTGCCCAACTTCATGCCGCGTGCCGTCAAAAAAATTTTGTCGCCGCTTATGCCAAGCAGTCCCAGCCGCAAATTTTTTTCTATAACATTTTTGTACACGTCAAAAATATTTTCGCCGAATCGTTCGCTAAAAATTTTAGAGTCAATGCCTTCGGTTAGGCGTAAACCTAAAAAACAAAATTCTTCAATCGCCGCAGTTTTCGTGACGACCTCTTCAAGTTGCGAAACGTCCGAACCTGCGCGAATTTTTTTTACGTAACTTTCAACGTCCGCAATATTTGACGTACGCTTTTCGCCGGTATAAGAGTGAGCGCCTGCGCCGAAACCAAAATATTTTCTGCCTGTCCAGTAGCCGATATTGTGACGGCTTTCAAACCCCGCCTTAGCAAAGTTGCTGACTTCGTAGCGTTCATAGCCCAAACGCGGCAGTGTCGCGGTAATGTAATCGTACATATCGCCGCAAATATTTTCGTCCGGCAGGTTAAGCTTGCCTTCTTCGTGCAGGTGAAAAAATTTTGTGCCTTCCTCAACTTCCAAGCCGTAAATTGAAATGTGAGTTACGTTTAAATAAGCGGCGCGTTGCACGTCGGCTTTTACGTCGGCTAAAGTTTGGCGCGGCAGTCCGTACATTAAATCCAAGCTTACGTTGTCAAAAAAATTTTGCGCAGTGGTCACGGTATCAATCGCCGTCCGTGCAGTGTGTATCCTGCCGAGAATTTTTAAAAGCGCGTCATTAATACTTTGCACGCCGAGACTTATTCGGTTAAAGCCGAGTTCACGCAGTCCGCGCAGAAAATTTTTGTCGACGGTACCGGGATTCGCCTCAATCGTAATTTCGGCATCTGCGTCAACGCGAAAATTTTTTTGTACGGCGTTAAAAATTTTTTCAAGCTGATTCAGCGTCAAAATAGTTGGAGTGCCGCCGCCGAAGTAGATTGAGGGAACAGGGAAGAGGGAAGAGTGATTAGAATTTATTTCGGCGACAAGCGCGTCAACGTAACTTTCGCGCAGGTCGGCAGGTGCAACTTTCGAGTTGAAGGCGCAGTAATTGCATTTCGCCGCGCAGAATGGAATGTGAATGTAGACAGAAATTTTTTCAGCCATAACCTCAAAAAAAATCCCGCCGCCATATGACGAACGGGCTACTAATCACTATTTACTAATCACTATTTACTATTTACTATTTACTATTTACTACAATAACTCTTCGATATCTTTGGCGATTGACGCGGGCGTTGTCGTCGGTTCAAAACGCGCCACCACGTTGCCTTCACGGTCAATTAAAAATTTCGTGAAATTCCACTTAATGCCGTCGCCTTCAAGATATTCAGGGAAATTTTTCTTAAGTGCGTCCATAAGCGGTTTGGCAATGGGATGAGACTCGTCAAAGCCTTCAAATTTTTTCTGCGCGGTCAAGTACTTGAAAAGCGGTTGCGCCGTGTCGCCGCGTACGTCGCCTTTTTCAAAAATCTGAAACTTTACGCCGTAATTAGCGCGGCAAAAAGTTTGAACTTCCTCATTCGTGCCGGGTTCCTGCGCGCCGAACTGGTTGCACGGAAATCCGAGAATTTCCAAGCCTTTGTCCTTGTACTTGTCATAAAGCTCCTGCAACTCTTTGAACTGCGGAGTAAAGCCGCACTTGCTTGCCGTGTTGACGATTAAAAGCACTTTGCCTTTGTAGTCGCCCAAATTTTTTTCAACGCCGCGATTGGTTTTCACGGTGAAATCATAAATGCCCATTGAAAATTCCTCCGAATTTTAGAGCCCAAGTAAAGCATCAATTTTCGCCTTGTCAAAGCCCAAGACATAATTTTTGTCGTCAGCCGTAATGACCGGTACCGCAGTGTCGCCGGTAAGTTTTTCGCAAGCTTCGGCATCTTCCGGATTAAGCTCAACGTCATGAAATTCGTACTCAATGCCTTTTGACTGGAGATATTTTTGGACTTTAGAACACCAACCACAGCCTTCAAATCCGTAAACTCTAATCATAAAAAAACCTCCTTAATCTGTTTCTTGTAACAAATATTCTGCCGGCAAATTGAAAATCTCAACCAACTTTTCTATTTCGTTTGCCTTGAACTTAATCTTGCCATTGATTCTGAGACGAATAGATGTGTTGCCCATTCCCATAAGTTTGCCTAAACCTCTGCCGTTAATTTTTCTTTTTTTCATTTCATTCAGCAGATTTTTTAAAGGGCTGTTACATCTTCTTGAAACAAAAATTTTCATACCGAGCTTCGATATTCTTGCCGGAAGACCGTCCGTGCGTTCCATTAAATATTCTGCGGGAAGATTGAAAATTTCGGCTAACTTAACTTTATCTTTTTCCGTGAAATTTTCTTGTCCAAGCATTTTACGTGAAACAGTTTGCTGTGTCAATCCCAAAAGCTTAGCCAAAGAAGTATACGTCAGTTTCATTTTGTCAATTTCAGCCGTCAAATTTTTAAAGGGACTATTCCCACGTTGCCCTGCAGAAATATTTGCGCAATGCTGAAGAGATCTTGAAACGCCCTTTTGTTTCGCTGACATTTTTGCCCGAACTTCTTCTGTAAAACCAGTGCCACCATCTGTAAGATTATAACCTTTTGGCGATTTAGTTTTCAATGCGGCTATGAAAAATTTTTCCCAATAATCCATTTCCGATTTTGAAGCGCAACTTTTAATTACGCCATAACGAAAATTTTCCTTGCCGTACTTGCGAATAGCCCTGCCGATAAAAGTATTTTGGCGCGTATGTTCATTGAAACGCGTTTCAAGTGGTCGCACAGTTTGCCCGACATACTTTTTGCCGTTGAGCATATTTTG
>JAFTEG010000098.1 GCA_017453765.1 Selenomonadaceae bacterium | reverse complement strand
CGCGCGCCCCGTCCGCACCATGAGCGTGACGCGAATGCTGCGGACATGTTTTCTTTTGATACTTTTCTTTTGCGCCAAAAGAAAAGTATATCTAAAAAACTTAAAAATTTATTAATGTTTGAATTAATCAACACGCCCTAGCTACCAGCTACCGGCTAAAATATTTCTTCTTGCCGTCAAAAGATTTTAGAGTTAAAATAAGAAAAAATTTTTCGGAGGGATGATTTTGGGAACGTTTGAAAGATTTAAAGACGCGCTTAAAAACGGCACGGTCACTCCCGAAGGCGGAGAACAATTATCACCACAGCTTAAGTACGACTACTTGGCGGCAGTTCATACTATGGAGCAGATTTTAAATCTTGAAAAAGAATTTAAAAATCGCAAAAAAAATCGCACTCAACTTTTGGAAAAAATTTCTAACAGTTGCCGAATGTCTTTAAAAAAAATTGTCGACAGCGAAGGCGTTTTTACTTTAAAGCAAATTGACGCGGCGCTTAAGGGGTTGCAGGAATGCCGCAGTGAAATTTTGAAAATTGAACACTCTGAAAGTATCGACGCGAAATTGTCAAAAATTATCGTTGACGGCGTTTCGGCAGGACGGTAAAAATTTTTAAAACTGCGAACTAAAAAAAGACGTTCATCAAATCGGTGAGCGTCTTTTTTGATTAAGGATTAAGAATTAAGGATTAAGAATGGTCAAGTTAGAATTGAAATACCTTGCGTCGCCGGAAACTTCCCTTTCAATCCAATTCGGCAACTCCACAAATTCTTCCGCGCTTTTCAATTCCACTTCCGCCAAAATCAAGCCTTCTAACCTGCCGCTGAAAATGTCCACTTCCCAAGTATGCCCCGCGCAGTCAACCTTGTAGCGAACTTTTTCCAAAACATTCGGCGAACACATTTTTAAAAGCTCCCGCGCGTCGTCAATGGGAATTTCGTATTCAAATTCCTGCCGCACAATTCCGACGTTGGCGCTTTTAATCGTGATAAAGCCGCGTTGCCCCTTAATTCTTACGCGCACTGTCCGCGCAGGTTCCGTGCATAAATATCCTTGTGAAATTTCTTCGCCGTGTTGCAAAATCTGCGCGGGGATTTTTTCTGCGTCGACCAAAAATTTCCGTTCAATTTCCAATGCCATATTAGAGATAATCCGCCAAAGATACCGGCAAAATCCTGCCGCCGATTGACAGCGCCATATTGTAAAGGGACGTCATTTCCATAAGGCGCGTGGCAAGTTCGGCAACGTCCGTACCCGTCGTGTTGGTGATATCTTCGGTAATAACGTCGCCCTGCGATTCCAGCATAGTTGAAACATTTGTGTAAAGTTGCAGGCGGGCGCCAATGGTTGACTGCGCGAGTAGCATATTGTTATGAGTTGCGTTGGAAATTGTCACGCCGTCCGAATTTAGCCAGGGAACGTCCTCTTTCAAAATTTGACCGTGAACCGTAAGCATACTGTTTAAGTACGCCGTGCCTGAACGTTCATTGCCGGAGGCGTCATTGTCGAATAAGTCAAAGCCGAAGGCATCTTCGCCGGTAACATTTACAACGTCGCTTATCATATCGGTGGCGCCGTTTTCTTTAACCATTGAAATATGTTTGAAGTCGCCGTTGTAAGTGACAATTTGCTGGCTTATAGTGACAAAACTCAATGCCGTTGTAGTGGTAGTTGCGTTGCCGTTTGCGTCAGTAGTAGGTATTGTAACGTCCAAAGTTGCGCTGTCGTCCTTTATTACGCCTTTTGAATCAAAATAAGTGCTTACAGAAAATACCGTCGTTGAAGTATCCTCTTTATCAACATTGACAGTGCCGTAAATTCCCTCTTCAAGAAGTTGTTTTGTAACGGAATACTTTGAAGTTTCATTTGCCATTTCGGCTTGTGCCGCATCGGCAACCGTTGAATCGGTAGACGCCGAATCAACCTCCATATTTGCTACATATGCTTTTGCCGCATTTATGTTGGCAAAATCTAAAGTAAGTAATTCCTTATACGTTTCGTCAACAAACTTCCTATTAAAAACGTCGCCATATTCCGTATCAAAATAGTATTCGTTGCCGTCGTCGTCTTTTAACTGAAGCATTTGATAAACAAATGAGTCACCCTCACTTATATGATTTTTAAAAAATTTAGTCTGTGCGGTATCAAGGGTTTTTAACATGCCGCGATCGTAATAATCCTCTGACAAGACAAAAGGCTGGGTAGTGTCTCTTTGTCCGGAAAAAACGTAACGGTCGCCCTGTTGCCTGTTGCAAAGTGAAAGAGTCTCTTCAATGCAGGAGTACATTTCCTTAGCAATGGCTTCATAATCGGAGCTGGTATTTGTGGTAACGGCGGCTTGAATGGTTTTCTCCGCGAAAGTTTTGGCAATGCTTACCATATTTGTAAGCGTGGCGTCTTCTGTCTGCATGAAAGAAATTGCATTTTTCACGTCTTTTTGATACTGGTCATTTTCAAATTGCGAGACATTAAAGCGCAGAAGTTTTGCATATTCTTCGGGATTGTCACTGCCGCGATGAATATGCGTGCCGTCCGCATGCTCCATAAGGTCCGCTTGCTTTTTATAAGCCCTGTTCAATGCCGTTTTGTAGTTGTACATGTACTGAAGGCTGCTCATTCGGATTGTCATAAAATTTGGCGCAACCTCCGCAGATTGCGCCATCACCGTCCTTTCGTTTTTAGATCGATAGTAGTTAGATCGATAGATCGATAGTAGTTAGATCGATAGATCGATAGATCGATAGTGTTATTATCTGCCGACGGCGCCGGTACTGCTTACGAGCCTTTCTAAGCATTCGTCCATAGCGTTAAGGCAACGTGAGCAGGCTACGAAGGCTTTTTGGTACTTAATCATATTGGTAAGCTCTTCGTTCCAGTCAACGCCCATTGTAGAATCGCGCCAATTTTTTGCTTGAGTTACTACCGCCTCTTGTTGAGATATTCGCGTATCACCGTCAGCCGCCTCAACCGCAAGCCGTGTCGCCATTGAAATATAGTAGTTATTAATGCTCTTGCCGCCGATTGAGTTAATGCCTGCCCAATCTTGATAGCGGTTTATAATAAATGAATTTGACCTGCCGACCGCCGTAATTGTTTCATAAGGCATATTGAAAAGTTCGCTTAAAAATACGGCGTTGGTACCGTCACCGGTTCTGTCATTCCACTCTACCATTCGGCTTAAGTACGTATCGGAGTCGGTAACTACCTTGCTGTAGGACGTAAATTAGGAATAGTTGTTTTGGTCGTCATAAGCCGTAGCCGCCGCCAAGTACATGTAGCCTTCCGGCGTGTCAAGCTTTGAATTTAACTGCAACTGTTCAATAATCGCCGAGCCGGTTAATCGCCGCTTAACGCCGTCAAGCCCAACCGCTTCAACAACGTTTGTGTCCCAATCCGCGTCGTAGCTGTAGGTGTAAAAAGTATTGTCGTTGCCGAAAAAGTTTATTGTATCGGGAACTTGCACGGTGTCAACGTCGTCCGGCAATTCGGTAGTTTCAACCAGCGAAATTTTGTAATGCCCCGTGCCGTCTTCTACGCGCTTGTAGTAAACGGTGCCGTCAAGCCTTGTATCGGTATCAAAATTGCCGTTGGGGTTACCGGAAGCGTCTGTTGCCGCTTCGTAGTAGTAAGTGCCTTCAACGCGATTAACTTCAAAGTCGCCCTTGCCTTCGCCGACGTAGTAGCATCTGTACGCGCCGGGTATGTTATTGCCGTTCGCGTCCGTATACAGCAAATTGTCGCCGTTCTTATCTTGAATACATTTGTAACTGCCCTGCGTGTTGCCGACGTACCTGAACACCGAATGAGTCTTTCCGTCCGAATCAACGGCGATATTGCCGCTGGAGTTTCTTGCCGTCTCTTCAACCATTGTAGTTAAAGACTTCGTGCCGCCGCGCATGTCGTAGCCTTGTCTGTGCTGATCGTTGAACGTAGTCAAGAAAAAGCCTGCAATGTTGGCAAGGTCTTTTATGTAGGATTTACAAGTTTCTATTGCCTCGACGTTGGCTTTCAGTGAACCGTTAGCCGGAAGAAATGCCACGCCGCTTTCCTTGATAACAATGCTGTGGTCTTCAACGCCGTAGTCTACGCCGAAGTACTTGCTTTCAATGCTGGGCGAAAGTGCCAAGTGCAACCTGTCGACGCCGCTTACAAAGGTCGTGCCGCCGCTGGTGACTTGATAGTTGCCAAATTCATCTTCGTGTACCTGTACCGGCATGTACTCCGCCAGTTGGTCAACAAGAAGGTCGCGTTTGTCACGAATATCATTAGCCGCCGCGCCGGTAGATTCGTAGGACACAACCAATTTATTTGCTTCGGTCAGTCCTTGCAGAATATCATTAACTCTATCAATATTGACGCCTAAGAAATAGTAGTTATATTCGATTTGGTCTTTCAACTGCTGATTCGACGTAAGAATAGCGTCACGGAAATTACGCGCCTGCTCAATGACGGCTACTCTGTTTGCGGAGTTTGAAGATTCGGTGGAAAGGTCGGAAACCCAAGTCTGATAGAATTTCAAAATTTGAGATTGAACGCCTTCATTATTTGCGTCATTAAAAATTACTTCCAGCTTGTCGTAGTTATTCGCCACTGCCTCGTAGTAGCTTAGGGTACACGATTCGTCACGGTACTGAATATCGGCGAAAAGGTCACGTGCGCGGGTTATCGATTGAATTTCCGCGCCGGTACCCAGTGCAACACTGCCGTAAGCGCTACTGCGATATTCCGAATCCGTAGTTATGATGTTAATTTTTTGCCGCGAATATCCTTCCGTGTCCGCATTTACAATGTTATGTCCGGTCGTATTCAATGCAGTTTGGTTGACGT
>JAFTEG010000097.1 GCA_017453765.1 Selenomonadaceae bacterium | reverse complement strand
GCGCCGCCGCCGAGTAAATTCGTCACGCCAAAACTTTTCAGCGTCGACAAAATTTCGGCGTAGGTGCGATTAGATTTTTCGGCGAAGTTGGCAATTTCAACCGGCGTAAATGCGGCAATGCGTACGTTCGGAAAAAATTTTCGCGTCAACTTCACAACGTCCAAGTAGTAGTCAAAATTTTTGTCGGGGTGCAACGCGCTGACAATGTGAATTTCGTTTAAGCCGTCGACGCTTTGACTTTCGCGTAGAATTTTTTCAACGTCGGCAAGTTCCAGCGTAAAAGCTTTTTTGTCGCCGCTACGGCACTGAAACGCGCACAGCGGGCAATTAGCACTGCAAACATTTGTAAGGTTTATATGGCGGTTAA
This sequence comes from Selenomonadaceae bacterium, assembly GCA_017453765.1. Taxonomy (GTDB): domain Bacteria; phylum Bacillota; class Negativicutes; order Selenomonadales; family Selenomonadaceae; genus Quinella. Next base: position 3,280 of record JAFTEG010000097.1, on the reverse strand, counting down.
TCGTGAAAAAAACCTTGTCGCCGCTTTTACGCGCCTTGACGCGCCGCGCAGATTCGGCAAGGTAAAGTAAATTATTTTCTTCGTACAGCGCAATGAGTTCGTCGAAATTTAACCGCTCGAAATTTGAAATTTTTTCGCGCGCCGAAATTAAAATTTTTTCCATAAATCTACCTTTTTAGTGAATAGTAAATAGTAAATAGTGAATAGTGGTTTTATAATTCTTAATTCTTAATCCTTAATTCAATAAATTGCCGCGCGTCGGCGTGACAGACAACCTGCGCGATGAAGTCACGCAAATAATCTTCAAAAATATTTTCGCGCCTGCAAAGTTCCCTCAGCTTAGAAATATTTTCCGCAACATCAATGCCGTACTCGATTCTGTGAAGGCGGCGTGACAATTCTGCGCGGACATCTGCAGTAAAAAACTCTTTCAGCGCCACAACTTCCGCCTCGCACTTGCACGCCTTGACCAGCCAAATTTTTGTAAGCAGATCGTCACTGAAATTGTCAAAGCCGAAGTTCAGCCAGTCGCCCAAGTTCGGAAAATTTTTAGCGTCAACCTTTTCATACGGCAGAAAATGAATTTCCTTGTAAACGGCGTCATGCAAAAGTTTCACCACGTCCCACTTTGCCCAAAACTTTTTCTCCTGCGTAGGAAATTGCCCGCGCCGTAAACTTTCAAGCATACCGATAAAACGCGCATTGAAAAATTGCGTCAACAAAAAGCCCGCATCTTTCAGCAGGCGGTTTATATCGGCAAGTGTCGCGTAGGTGTCAAGCGAATTTGTCAAGCAGTCATCGGCAATTACCGCGTCAAAACTTTTCGGCTCCGTCGGTAACGCGCCGCGCAGATAATCACCGGTCATTACGTCGACATTTAATTCCGCGCAGAATTTTTCAAGGTGTTGCGAAGGTTCCGAAGTCAGCAAAATAATTTTCGCGGCAGGCATTTTTTCACGCAGTGGCGGCAGGTATTTTTCAGATTCTATCACAAGCGCCGTTGCGTCGGCGGAAAAATTCGGCGGCACGAATTGCATTAAGTCATATTCATTCAACACATTTCATCACGCGTTCAATCATACGGTAAAAACTTTTGACGAAAGGCATGACTCTAAACAAACGCTTATTGGGTTCAATAGGTGTTGGATTTTTCGCAAAGTTCACTGCAAAATTTATGTAGTCGTCGGTATTCGTCACGATAAAATTTTTAAGCCCCGCAAGCCGCAACATATCCGCGCCGAAACGCTGACTGTGAGACATACCGCACAAATTCAGCACGGGTACTTCAAAATAAATTGCCAGCGCCGTCATCATGCCGCCGGTGTATGGAAAAGTGTCCAATACCAGGCTAATTTGTTCGTAGTCATGCAAATAAGATTCCGGATCACTGCATAAAACTTCCACGCGATCCATAGGAAAATCGTATTCTTTCAATCGGTCTGTCAATGCATCTTGCCGGCTTTTAAGCGGCGTCGTGTCACGGAAAATCATTTTTGCTTCCGGCACCGCGTTTAAAATTTCTTTTACGCAATATAAATAACGGTCAGTGATTTTCAAAAAATTATTGTAGCAGGCAAATATAAAATTTGGTTTCGGCTCTCGGCGCAAATGCCATTTTCTAAATCGCATGTTTCGGCTTGGCGTGAAAACCAAACCGTTGTCCAAGACAAGCATTTTCTCGGTGAAATATTCTTGATTACCCCTCGCCAAAAATTCGTCCGTAACGTAAAAATCTATCGCATCAAGTCCGGTCGTGTCGAAATATCCGAAGCCTGTCATTCTTACACGCGCAGGTTTGTACGAGGCAATTTGCAAGGTCGCGCCGCCTTCTGTATGTCCACCTAAATCAAAAAAAACATCCGCGCCGGCGTCGCTTATTTCTTGCGCAATTTCTTCAAAACTAACCTCAGACACATTGTGATATTCATTGACTTTGTATAAAATATTTCCGGTAAAAGAATCATATGTCTCACGGTAGTACTTTTTGTCGTCCGCCAAACTCCAAAGAGACACATAAAATTTTTCTTTGTCGTAACATGTTAGAAGCGGTTCATAAAATCTTGCCGCCGAAGAATCATAAAAATTCGGCGCCATAAATGCAACGTGAATTTTATCCTGTGTTCGCGGCGCGGTATTTTGAAAACTTATGTCAACGTCTTGATAAAGCATATTGTACATTTGTGCCGATTGCAAATAATGATCTTCATCAAAATTTTCAAGGTAGTGAAGAGTGAAAAGGTAGTTTGAAAAATGCCGCCGCTGAGCCCTAAGTATCTTATCGGTACGCATTGCATTAAAGTTGGCTTTAACTACCATTTCAGCAACGCCTAAATCTGCAAATGCCGCGCTGAACAATTCGTGAACTTTCCATTCGTCTTCAGGATTTACGCCATTATCCAAAAGTTCCTTAAGACGCTCCAACGCTTTTAACGGCAGATTTTCTTTTAAATATTTTTTCGCAATTTCCATAGTTACTTATCCATAGGTACTTGCTTAGTTTCTGCAGAAACGCTTTCCAACATATTTTCGCGCCACGTTACCCACTCTTCCACAAAAAACGGTACGCCCATTTTGTCGGCAAGCGGCGCCAAAATATTTTCTGCGTAGCTGTACTTGTCAAATTTTGAATAGGGATTACCTTTAGCTTTCAATTCTTGTAAAAGTTCTGCGTCGTCTCCGATTTTGTCTATGAATTTTGATACGTTTGTTACTGACATTAATGTTTCTCCCTTTAAAATTATTATTTTATTTAAAATTACTACTTGATATATTCAAGTAATTTGTCAAATTCCTCATTAGATTTTTTCAAATTCAAGTAAAAATAAATTCGCGGCAATTTGTAGCCGTAGTGGCAGTGAATGAGCTTTACGCCGCTGTCGTCGCGGTACGCCGAAAATACGCAGTCACTGTTATATTCACGGTCGGAACTGTCAAAAGTCGGCACGTCGTAATGAAACAGTAAAAATTTTGTACCGTCTTCGTACTGTTTAAGCTTAACGCCGTTATCATCGTCGCCTTGTAAATTTTCAAGCACCGTCCCCTTTGCAAAGCTGAGGTCGGTAAACTCTCTGCCGTTGACGCGGTAAACGCAGTCACTTATGTTGCTGTCATCCCAAAAACTGCATTCCAATTTATACGCGCGTTCAAACTCCAATGTAAAATTATCTATATTGCAGGCGTAACATTTAAACTCTTTATCTAAAAGCGGCGTAAAACCCCTTGCTTTAGCTATGGGGATATAAGCCGCCACATTGACTTTCAAAAATACGTAGTTTAAAAT
>JAFTEG010000096.1 GCA_017453765.1 Selenomonadaceae bacterium | reverse complement strand
TGAAAAAAATATTTTGCCGATACGTCCGCTTATAATCGGCGGCGATGACGTGACTTTTGTCTGTCCCGCGAATATGGCGATACTTTTCACAAAGACGTTAATGGAAAATTTAAATGCCGAGACGCCGAAAGATGCGGCGGAGCATTTGACGCAAGAAAGTTCACGGCAAATGGACTGCTGCGCGGGAATTGCAATTTTGCCGACGGCGTACCCGTTCTTTCGCGGCTACGAACTTGCAGAGCAACTTTGCGACGCGGCAAAAAAATCTATGCGTGACTACGCCAAGAAAATTGCGAAGGAAAATAAATCTAAGGGTACCGACACGCCGGAAAGTTCACCGGAAAATATAAAATCAAGCTGGCTCGACTACGCAATTTTGCACGGTGAACAGGCACCGACGCTTGAACAGATTCGCGAAAGAAGTTACAGCGGCGTACGCGGCAGTTTGCATTTCGGTCCCTACCGCATTGCCAATGAAGGCGCCCAAAATGCAAAGGATCGCAGAAAAAATATTGAAAACCTTCTCTCCTGCACGACGCAGTTTCCGCACGTTTTGGGTCAAGGCAAATTTAAAGAACTGCGCGACGTACTGCAACACGGCAAGGACGACACGGCTAAATATTTACAGCAGTTAAAGCGTCTCGATAAAGATTTACCGTCAGTATCGGATTGGGACTTCTTGAAGTCGGAAAAAAATCTTTTATGGACAGAAGACGCCGCCGAGCCGCAGACGCCGTACATTGACGCGATTGAATTAATAGATTTTTATGTACCGGAGGTGGTTGAGAAATGGCAGAATTTGAAATAAAAATAAAAGTCGATTCACCGATACATTTGGGCTCAGGTCAAGCCGACGTGAATTTGGACGCGGAATTTGTTCACGACGCGCAGGGTTTTCCGTACTTCCCCGCCAAAAGATTTAAAGGCTTACTTTATGAAAGCGCCGTTGAAGTTTTTGAAATGTGCGAATTGGCAGGTATGGACACGACCAACTTAGCGGAGCCGGAAAAAATTTTTAACAGAAATTCCGACGACACGGGCAACGTGTCCGACGTTCAAATTATCGTGCCGAATTTTTACTTTAAAGACTATCAAAAACTTTGTGACGAATGGAAGTACCTGCAGAAAAAATATCCCGAAGTCTTTTTGCCGACAGATATTTTGAACGCCTACAGCTCGGTTCGCTATCAAACGCAGTTGAAAGACGGCATTACGGTTGACGGCTCACTTAGAAATCTGCGCGTCCTTAATGCAGGTGTTGAATTTTTCGGCACGGTCACCGTACTCAATGCAAGCGACGGCGTTTTAAATTTAATCGCGTTGGCGCTGAAAAATTTGTCCGCCGCCGGTACAAAGAGAAATCGCGGCTTCGGTCACATAACCTGCACCGCGACGTGCGATAAAATTTCTACGTCAAACTTGGTTGAAAAATTTTTACAAAAGGCGGTGTGACAATGTACGAATTAAAATTTTCCCTTGAAACGTTATCGCCTGTTGTCATATCTGCAGGCAGTAACACCACGATAATGACGAAGAGCCACGACGAAATAAGCGGCTCGATAATTCGCGGCGTCTTGGCATCGCGTTACGTCGAATTAAAAAAATTAGGCAACACTGCGCACGAAGATGAGAACTTCAGAAAACTTTTTTACGGCGATTTAAAATTCCTTTCCGCCACGCCTGAACTTCTCGGCAAGCGCAGTTTTATTTTGCCCTTGTCACTGCAGAGCGGCAAGAAGGGGACCGACACTGAAAAAGACGTGCAAGACCTTTTGAAAGTTCCAAAGACGCTCGCCGGTTACAAAAATCTGCGCGGCTACGGCATAACAGACGGCGAAAAAATTTACAAGGCGTCCGTCAGCAAAAATATTTTTATGCATATGTCGCGCAGTGACGAAGTGGAGCGAATCACCGGCAAAAGTGAACTCGGTCACATTTACAATTACGAGGCATTGGAAGAGGGACAAACTTTTTGCGGAATGATTCTCGGCACGAAAGACGACTTGGAAAAAATTTCAACGGCACTTAACCTGCAGAAAAATTCTTTCGTCGCATATCTCGGACGCTCGAAGTTTACGCAGTACGGCAAGTGTCGCGTTACCTTCGACGCGATACAAAAAGTTGAACTGCCGAAAATTGCCGGCGCGATTTACTTGCGCCTTGACAGTCCCCTTATCCCCGCGCAGGATAATTTTTTAAGTGCGGCAGATATTTTAAAGGCGGAAGTTGTCGACGCTTTAAATAAATCCTGCGGCAAGGAAATTTTTACGGCAGGCGAAATTTTTTCAGCCGGCGTAGAAGTGGAAAATTTCGTAGTCACGTGGACAATGAAACGTCCGCGCGTTCAAGCCCTTGCCGCAGGTACAGTCTTTGAACTTAAAGCCGCTGAAACGTTGAGTCAAAAAGATTTACAGACACTCGGCGAAAAAATTTATGAAGGTTTCGGCACGCGCAGAGAAGAAGGATTCGGGCAGGTACGAATTTGGCAAGCGGGGCAATTTAAACTTGACAAGCCGCAGGATAAAAATAAAGCCGCCGCGCAGATTAAACTTTCCGCCAAAACGATTGAGACGGCGCAAGGAATTTTGCTTGTCAAAGCGTTGGAGCAGATGCGAATTTACGCGAATGAAGACGGCGAAAAATTACGCCCACAACTTAAAGGCGGCAACTATACGCATTTCTTTTCACGCCTTGAAAATATCCTTGCAAGCGTCGACAGAAAAAATTTCCGCGCAGAATTTAAAGCGCGGCTTGAACTTGAAATTAACGCGTCCAAAAACACTGAAGAAAGTCGCGGCAGTACGCAGTTTGAAGATCACTTGAAAAAATTTTTTATGGCGAATGAGCAAACATTTTTCAACGTGTTGACCGGCAACGCTGAAATGCCGTATGAAAGCCGTGACTTGAAAAAAGATTTGGTACGTGACGACGAAAAGCGGAAGGCGCTGTTCAAAGAGATTCCCTTCAACAAAAAAGATTACGCCGACGAAATTTGTTTAGAGTACCTTAAAAATTATTTCCGCGTTGCACGTAAGGCGGCGGCTACTGCGAAGGGAGGGCGGTAATATGAATAAGGCAAGCATTATCGGAAAAATTTTAATCACGGGCGAATTGGTATTGGCGTCCCCGCTTTTAATAGGTGACGGCGAAGGCGAAACGTCCGAAAATAAAAAAGACATTCACGTTTTAAAAAATCAAAAAGAAATTCCGTTTATACCCGGCACGTCACTTTGCGGCGTCCTGCGCGAATATATGACAGGCATTGAACCTAAAGCAGTTGCAAAACTTTTCGGCGACGCTAAAAATTCTCAAAGCGCCATTCAAATTGACGACATAGAGCTTAAAGACGGCGAAGTAACTTCGCGTGACGGCGTTAGCATTGACGGCTTGACAGGTACCGGCATTGACGGCGCCAAGTACGATTATGAGGCTATTGACAGAGGTGCAAGCGGCAACCTTCGCATTTTGATAAATCTGCGCGGCGATAACGTCGACGCTGAAAATTTTGACGCCGCGAATTACACGCTTGAAAAAGTTAAAAACACGGTTGATGAATTGATTGTAAGACTTCAACACGGCATAAGGTTGGGCGCACTTACTGCAAAGGGATTCGGCTTGACGCAGGTTAAAAATCTTACCGCAGATTTTTACGACTTTCGCAATAAAGCAGACGTTGCCGCGTGGCTTACCGATAAGCCGGCGACACGACAGCTTAAGCCTTCCGCCAAAACCATTTCAGAAAATCCCGCCGACTTCATTGTTGACGCGCAGTTTAAATTCAATTCGTCATTCATTGTCCGAAATTACCAAGTCAGCGCCGAAGATAAGAGGAATAAAATTTCCGCCGTCAGCTTGCGAAGTCAAAACGACTTCGTGATACCGGGTACCAGCTTGAAGGGAATTTTCCGTCACCAAGCAGAAAAAATTTTCCGTACGCTGAAATTGGACGTGACAAAACTTGAAAAGCTTATGGGAACTTCAAAAGACTCATGCGAAAAAATTAAAAGCCGCTTTATCGTGGCGGAAAGTTATATCGCGCCGGACAAAGTTGCGGAAATTAATCATACGCGAAATAAAATTGACAGATTCACCGGCGGCACGTTGCAGGGGACGCTTTTCACGACTAAGCCGGTCTATCAAAAAGATTCTTCGCCTACCGTGACGATTCACTTTGAAATAAGAAACGCGAAAGATTTTGAAGCGGGGCTGGCGTTATTTTTACTGCGCGATATGTGGAAAGGCAACGTTGCTATCGGCGGCGAAAAGTCAATCGGACGCGGCACGGTAAGCGGCATTAGCGCCGAAATAAAATTTCAAGGTGAAACGTACAAACTCGGTGACGGCGGCAAGGTTACTGAAGGCGACGCAGATGAACTTTCAAAACTTGCGGCGGCTGTCAAAAATTGGGGTGATGATTAATGAGCGGCTTAAACTTGGCAAAGAAAGTCGGCTTGCAACTTCACGAAGGCAAAATTATTTGTGACGGCGTGAGTTGCGGCTGTACGTTGAGCGACGTTGAAAAAATTCTTGCCGAAAAATTTTCAAACTCCCGCGCAGTTTTTATCGCGTGGCAGATTCAAAGCGTAGTTTGGGGAACTTATGAAGGCGGCAAACTTAATCTGCGCGACAAAACTTCGCCTAAACCGGAAAATTGGCTTGAATGCAGAATTTTTAATGCGGCAGAAGAAATTCACCTTAAGCGGCGGGAAAATATTTTAAGCGGACGCTACATTAAAGACGTGGAAGGCGCGGGAAAATTTTACGTCGACAGCTTTGCGCGTCTTTGGGGCGAATGCGACAAAAAAATCAGCGCGGCGGACGGCTATGTAAATCTGCTTGACAGAGGACGCAAGCTTTACATGGAAATTCCCTGCGAAAATGTCGGCGCGAAGTACTACGGACTTTTGACGCGAAATTACATTGACAGCGACGAAAACACGGGGCTTTCCGGTTACACGGATTGCCGTTTTGTTGCGATTGAACCGGCGGAAGAGGTGAAATAAATGTCTGACGATTGGCAAGCATTATTGGCTACAGAATTTAACATAAACCTTGCAGACGACGTGCAAGTAGATTGGAATAAATGTGCAACGGCGCCTTACAATTTTGTATCACTGCCGGATAAACCGTTACCTGCCGAAGTCACGGACGTTGCAAGCTTTAAATCTCACATTGCGGACGGCGAAATTTTCAGCGGGGAAATTCAACTTGACATTGAAACGCTGACGCCGATGTTTATAGGCGGCAATACCAAAGACACGTCGATAACTTTTTCGCCGCTCGGCAGACCGATTATTCCCGGCAGTTCTCTGCGCGGTATGTTTAAAAATATTTTTAAAATCGTGACGTGCGGCACTTTTCGCGGTGTCACGACGTCCCAACGCAAGGGCGAAGATTTTAACGACGAACATATTTACTTCCGCTGTCTTATGGCGCCCGCCGGTATGCCGAAATGGATGGAGGATTTGCACGCGCTTTACAAAAGCCGCATGGAAGGCGAAAAAGGTAAAAATGCTCGCGCAGGTTTTCTGATTCAAACTAAAAATAACAAATACTTTATCGCGCCGCTGTTGCCGAAATTGGATCGAAAAAACGATTTCATAATGATGAAAGATTTTCAAGATCGGTACGGCGAAGTCAGATACAGAGATTCGCGCATTAAGTGGGACAGAAACATTGCGTACATTTTAACCGGCAACCAGTGGGCAGATAAACCTGAAAAGTTGCTTGACAGAAAATCTTACGAAGAATTTAAAAAAAGTTTGAAAGGCTTAAGTGAAACTGCGCGCGCCCAAAAAATTGCTCAAACGAATCACGGTAAACAAATAATTCGCTTTGTAAGAATTGAGTATGTCGATTGGAGCAAGCGCGTTGAACTGCCGGAGGACGTCCGCTTGTCCTACGAACACGACAGAAACAGACGCGGCGTCAATCTCTTCAAAATAAAGGGCGGCATTTTAAATCGCGCTCAACTTGAAAGGCTGGTAAAAAATCTTCCTGCCGACGTTAAAAGTTTAGTGCCTTGTCACTACCTTGAAGAGGACGGCAAGGTTACGGCGTTCGGTCACGGTCAATGTTTCCGCATTCCATACAGAAACGCTATCGGCGACGTTGTACCGGCGGAGTTGCGGCAAGAAAGTACTAAGTTTGTGGACTTTGCCGACGCGGTTTTCGGCTGTGAAAAATATTGGGCAAGCCGCGTATTTTTTGACGACGCCGTAACGTCCAACGCCGCAACCTTACCTAAGGCTCCCGCGCACCCTTTAATGCAACCTAATCCAACTTCATACCAGCTTTATATGAAACAGACCGACGGCGAACTTTTGACGCATTGGGACAAGGCTAATGCAACGTTGCGCGGCTATAAAATGTATTGGCATCACGGCGTTGCAAGGTGGGAGGCGAATGATAGAGAACTGCAAGAAGACGCTAAGCGCCGCAAAAAAAATCAGGAGCCGTTGGCAAAGGAAAGGGCGCCGCTTGCAAAGGGTACAAAGTTTAAATCCAAGATTCGCTTTCAAAATTTGAGTGCGGTTGAACTCGGTGCGCTTATGATGATTTTCAATTTAAACGGCGCTGAAAATCCCGCGTACAAAATCGGTCAAGGCAAGCCCTTCGGTTTCGGCAGTGTAAAAATTACGCCGACGCTTTTTGTCGAGACTGCCGACGCTTACACAAAACTTTTTGACGACGCCGGCTTTAAAAATCCCTACGAAAAAAAATCTCCCGCCGAATTTCTTAAAGCCTTCAAAAACTACGTTGCCGATAAAAAAATGTCCGACACGTGGGAAAGCGTTATGGAAGAGTTGAACGCGATACTTGATTTCAGCAATGCGCTTGACAATACGAAAAATCCCAAGTGGAAAGACAGAATTAAACCGATTCCCAGCAACTTCAACGACAAGAATAATAAATTTTTAACACGCGCAGTGTTGCCGAGCATTCTTGAGGTGGTAAAGTGATCGGCGCGGTGCATTACAAATTGCGTGCGATAAATTCTGCGCGGTTGCCTTTCATAAACGGCAGACTTATGCACGCCGCCTTTTTTAAAATCCTTCATAACATTGCGCCGGAGATTGAAACTTTTGTTCACGAAAACATGAACATTAAGCCTTTCACGGTATCATTTCTTGACCCGCGTGCCGATTTGCCGATATTTGAAGACAGGTGGCAGGTTAAGCGCGGCGACAAATTTTTTTGGCGCGTCACCGGCTTGAACGAAGAAATTTTAAATGCCGCGCTGAATGTTCCCGAAGGCTACGAACTGCAGGCAGGTAATTTGACTTTGGAAGTTGAAAGCGTCGACGCAAAAATTATTTCGGCGGAAGATTTTATTTTGAACGTCAAAGACCTTTCACCTGCCGCAGAGGTTGAGTTTGAATTTTTAACGCCGGTATCTTTCCGCATTGACGACTACGACGCGCCGTTACCTCGCGCAGAATTAATTTTCCCTTCGCTTGCCGATAAGTGGACGCAAGCGCAAATGCCTGCCGCCGCCGATAAAAAAATTATTCGCGACCTTGCCGCGCAGATTCGCTTAACCGAGTGGCAGGGTCAATGCAAAAAATTTTATTTCGGACGTGACAGAGGGACGCTGGCGTTTTGGGGAAAATTTCGCTACAGCTTACGGCAACTTAGTGACGGCGTGAAAAAAGTTTTTATGCTACTTGCGAAGTTCGCCGAGTACTCCGGTACCGGCAGGTTGAGCGGTCAAGGTTTTGGACAGACGCGCGTAAAATTTTAATCGCGTTATAAATTTTAAATCGCGACAAAAATTTAATTTCGCGATAAAAATTAATTGCAGTTATAATCCCGTCTGTGCGGCGGGATTTTTTGTTTGACGTGAAATTTTCGGCGTGATAAACTTTTGGCTATGAAGTATGTTTATCCTGCAGTATTCAGCCAAGAAGAAATTGGCGTCGGCGTAATTTTTCCTGACTTGCCCGGCTACGTCTCACAAAGCGACGACTACCAAAAGGCTTTCGACTATGCTCGTGAAGGTCTTTCGTTGCATATTTTTGGCATTCTTGAAGACGGTGAAAAATTGCCTGCGCCGTCACGGCTTGAAAAAATTAAACTTGAAAATAATGAATCGCTTGCACTGATTGAAGTCGACCTCGAAGGTTTCAAACCGGATTGGAATCGCAACGAACAATCTTGATGAACTGCGCGGGCTGAAGGTACGGTGGGATTTTGTTTGACGTGAAATTTTCGGCTTGATATACTTTCGACTATGAAATATTTAATTTGTTATGATATACCTGAAGACAGCGTACGCGCAAAAATTGTACGCTACCTTGAAGAATTTGCCTATCGGCTACAGTACAGCGTTTTCAACTGCGATTTGGATTCGACTGCGGCGGCTATAGTTTGGTCTGACTTGCTTGAGCTTGTATCCGAATCAGACGGCGGCACGGTGTTGATGACGCCGCTTTGTAAAGCCTGCGCAAAAAATTTAAAGTTGTCGGGTAAGCCGTTGGAAGAGGAAAAAGGTTTTTTGATAGTTTAGGAAGTGTAGAAATGGGAATGCTGTATCTTTTGTCGGAGGGAAGTTCGGCGCGAAAAGTCGGTCCGCGAATCGCCGTTGAAAAGGACGGTGAAATTATAGGACGCCTTCCCGTGCGTTCGATTGACGGCGTAATTTTGGGAAAGTATTCAATCATTTCATCGCAAGCAATTTTTGAAATGCTTGAACAAAATATTCCTATTTTTTACATTGATGAGCGCGGAAAAATTATCGCGCATTTCTGCAATGAAAAACAATCCGCTGTACGTCTTATGCGGCAGTTGGAAATTTTTAGCGATCCTGTAAAACAGATAGAACTTTCACGCGAAATTGTCGAGGAAAAAATTTTTAATCAGTATAATTTGCTTAAACAATACACAAAATCTAAAAACAGCGAAAAACTTTCCGCCGTCGTCCAAAAACTAAAAAAGCAGTCTGAAAAAATTTCTACGTTTAAAACTGTCGATGAAATTCGCGGCGCAGAAGGTATTGCCGCCAAAAATTATTTCTCTGCATTTCCTGAACTGATTGACACAACGCGCTGGTCTTGGAAAGGTCGCTCCCAACACCCCGCCAAAGATCCGGTCAATGCACTTTTGAATTACGGTTACGCCTTCCTTGAACGCGAAGTCAGAATAGCCGCCGCAGTTGCAGGTATGGACGCGCGATTCGGCTTTTTCCATTCAAATGACGGCAGAAAGGATTCTTTGGTTTATGATTTAATGGAACTTTTCCGCCAGCCGGTTATTGACAGATTGGTTTTAAATTTGGTCAATCGCAAAATGATTTCGCCGGAAAATTTTGTTACCACTAAGGAAGATTGCCGATTGGAATTTGAGGCACTTCGCACGTGGTGTACGCGCTACGAAGAGCATATGGCGCGCGGTTATCAAGAGTATGAAGAAAAAAATTTGCGCGATATGATAACGGCGCGTGTTAAAAAATTTTCTGCCCATATTAATCGCTGAAAAATTTTTCTTGCATTTTTTTGAACGCTGTGGTATAAATTACGCGTCATTTATTGGAGCATTCTTTCGTAGGAAAATGATTTTGAGGGTAGATGAAACCTTATTTTTGCCAAAACATTTTCCAAAATTTAAAAGTGTAGGAGTGGTGCGAAGTTCGAGGGCATTTATGAAAGTTTTGTGATTAAAAATTTTTTGAGACTGCGGACTTTGGAACGATTTTTGGATCATTTTCCAAAAATGGTTTGAATAGCAACGATCGGCGTACGCTCACAAAGCCCGCTCCTGCGTAGGACTCCTTACCGTTTACGGTTTTGAAACCCGAAGCTCTCAGATGGCCGTATCCTTCGATGAAACATATCGTCCTGCGTAGGACTCCTTACCGTTTACGGTTTTGAAACGTAATTGAAATCATCAGTAGCCACATCAATACATCTTTGA
>JAFTEG010000095.1 GCA_017453765.1 Selenomonadaceae bacterium | reverse complement strand
TTGACGATTAAGCGCACTTCGCAGTTTAAAAAAGATTTCAGACGCGCCATTAAACAGGGACGCAATATAGCTGATTTAAATTTAGTTATTGAAAAATTAGCAAATGAAGAAATTTTGGAAGAAAAATATCTTGACCACGCACTAAAAGGCGATTGGAGCGGTTTTCGAGAATGCCATATTAATCCTGATTGGTTACTTATATATCTGCGCGACGATAAAAATTTAATTTTGTCACTTCACCGGAAGTCATGAAGATTTATTTTAATCATTAATATAAAAATAGGAGTTAGAGGCTACGAAATTTAAAACCTCTGACTCCATTTTTTACGCATAACCTTAAAATAAAACGAGCGGCATTAACCAGCGTCGGTTCGCAACGTTAAATCTACCGTAACGTGGGAACTCGCGGTGTAACGGCACAAAAATATTACAACGCTGAACGTGGACGCACTTAATGCCGCTCATGTTTTCTTTGCTACTTTCTTTTGCGCCAAAAGAAAGTAGGTTCAACCAAAAATTTTTTTCTAGATTTTTACTAACAAAATCTAATTGTCGCTCTGCCAAATTTGTCCGCTGATAACGTCAATGCAAGAAATTCTACCCTGCGGCAGAAATGAGCCGGTATCAAGCATTGTAATTTTATTCGGCAGGCGAATGGGATAATATCTGTCCGTAATTGTAACGCCCGGCACCTTGCCAATGTACGGCGTCGGCGTATGTCCTACAACAACTTCCGCCGTTCCGCTGTAGCCGTTATAAAATTCCTCACGTATCCAAAGCATTGACTCGACGGTTTGATTTTCCAATGAAACATTCGGCTTTAATCCCGCGTGACAAAAAATATACTCCTGTCCCTCAATAAACGTTCGGTAGTAGTATGGACGCTTGTCAACAAACTGCAACGCCTTATTTAAAAAGTCGGGATCGCTTTTACACCACTCATCCATTTCAGCCTTAGTTTTATTTCCGCCGTTCGGCAACCAGATCGTTGATTCGTACGTACCCATTAAGTAGTAGTAAAGCATCATCTGTTCATGATTTCCGCGCAGTGCCACGACGTTCGGCATTTTGCTTATTTGCATTACCCATTGCAAACAGTGCAGATTTTCAGTTCCTCTGTCTACGTAGTCGCCGAGTAAAATTAAAAAATCCTGCGCGGGATTGAAATTAATTTTGTTGAAGACAGAAGACAGTCTGTCAAAACGTCCGTGAATGTCGCCTATCGCCAAAATTCTTTTGTACTGCATAATTTATCGCTCCAAACTTTTTGAAAATTATAACATACACGGCGCGAATTTTGAATAAATATGCAGACAAAAAAATACCGCATTTCTGCGGCTAAGACTGCTGATATTTATGTTACAAAATAAAATTTCAAATTTGGTGCTCACTGAGGGACTCGAACCCCCGACCACCTCCATGTGACGGAGATGCTCTACCAACTGAGCTAAGTAAGCCGAAAATTAAAATGGTGGGATTAACAGAACTCGAATCTGTGACCCCTTCGATGTCAACGAAGTACTCTAACCATCTGAGCTATAATCCCACGTCGTTTTAGACAAGCGGTATTATAGCCACTAATTAAATTTCTGTCAAGAAAAATTTTTACGCGCCTGCCGTAGCGCTGATTCAGTTTATAAACTTAGTGCCGATTCAAGTTATAAACTTAGCGCTGATTTAATCTACAGACTTTTTCATTTGGCGAAACGTTGATTTTTCCGCGCAGATTTTGTATAATCGAAAAAAATTTTGAAAGGATATTGTTATGGAGACAGAAACTTATGACCTTAATGAAAGCGAACTTTATGTAGGTTTTGTCGGCGGCGGCGCGTTGACCGAATCAATTATCAACGCAATAAGAGGAACTTTTCTTACTTCCGGCAATATTTTTGTCTCCGAACACAAGCATAAACGTTGCACGGAACTTAAAAATCATTACCGCGTAAACGCGTCTGTCGGCGTCGACCCATTCATTGACAAGGTAAAACTTTTGGTTATCGCCGTGAAGCCGAAAGACGCGCCTGCCGCATTTGCCGAAATCAGAAATAAAATTACGCTTAACACGATAATTGTTTCAGTCATTGCCGGATTGAAAATCGAGATTATAGAAAAATTTTTTCCGCACAGTCCGATTGTTCGTGCAATGCCGAATGTACCGATTAGAGTCGGCGAAGGGATGACGGCGTACACCGTGAACAACAAGGCTATGACGTCCGATAAAAAACTTGTTGAGCAGTTTTGGAACTCAATCGGCAGGGCGATAGAGCTTGAGGAAAGATTTATGGACGCGGTAACAGGGTTAAGCGGCTCTGGTCCCGCCTACGCATTTATGATGATTGACGCGCTTGCAGAAGGTGGAGTAGCCGCAGGGTTGACACGTGCCGACGCGCAGGAACTTGCCGCGCAGACTTTACTCGGTGCCGCCAAAATGGTTTTGGAAACCGGCGAACACCCCGCCGCACTTCGTGACAAGGTTACCAGTCCCGCAGGTACGACGATTGAAGGCGTTAGAGTTTTGGAAAAATGCGGCGTCAGAAGTGCGCTGATTGAGGCTGTTATTGCCGCTACTGAAAAATCGCGGTTGTTAGGCAGCTAGTAGTCGGTAGCTTGTAAGATTTTAAGTTTTAGAGGATATAATAATGACTGCAAGAATTTTATATGGAAAAGAATTTGCCGCAAAAATCAAAGAATCTGCGCGGCTTGAAGTTGAAGATATAAAAAATAAATTCGGCGTGACGGCTGGGCTTGCCGTGATAATCGTCGGTGAAAATCCCGCGTCGCAAGTCTACGTGAGAAATAAACATAAAACCTGCGAAGAACTCGGCATAAAGTCCGAAGTCATCACCATGCCTGAAACGTCGACTAAAGAAGAGTTGCTGGCAAAAATCGACGAATTAAACGCGGCGAAGGACATTCACGGCATTTTGGTACAACTTCCACTGCCCGACGCGATTAAGGCGCATTCTGAAGAGATTTTGAACCGCATTGACCCGCTGAAAGATGTCGACGGCTTTCACCCGATGAATGTTGGCAAATTGGTTACCGGCAGTCCTGCACTTGTACCGTGTACGCCTGCAGGTTGTCTTGAAATGCTTGACCTTGCCGGAATTGATATCGACGGCAAACGCGCAGTGATAATCGGACGCAGTAACATTGTCGGCAAACCCATGCTCCACCTTTTAATGGCGCGTCACGCTACGGTTACGGTATGTCATTCGCATACAAAGAATTTGGCGGACATTACGCGTGAGGCTGAAATTTTAGTTGCGGCAATGGGCAAACCGAAATTCGTCACGGCGGATATGATTAAGCCCGGCGCAACGGTGATTGACGTAGGTATAAATAGAATAGCGCCGAAAAAATTGGTTGGCGACGTTGACTTTGACGCGGCAGTTGAAGTGGCGGGAGCGATAACTCCGGTACCCGGCGGCGTAGGACTTTTAACCGTCGCCATGCTTATGAAAAATGTTGTGAAGGCGGTTAAATTGCAGTTGGATTAGCTATTAAACCGGAAAGCTAAAAACTAACACCTAAAACCTGACATCGAGGTAAAAAATGTTTTTAATATACGTATTCGGATTTTTGGCGTTGATTGTCGCACTTGGATTAATCAGCGTCACTTTTTTATTGGACGGTCAAATTAAACGCCGTATGTACAAAATAATTGTCGGCGTGGACTTGGCAATAATCGCGCTTACAATGTTAGGATTTTCGATTCGCGCCAACATTCCCAACGCCGTAATTGACGTGTTCGGCAGTTTTTCAACGGTATTTTTGCTGACGCAGTTAATCAGCGGCGGTTTCGTCATAATTGCGTTAATAGTTCGCGCAGTTTACAGACACTTTCACAAAGAGACGCCGTACAATCCCGAAAGGCGGAGAATTTTAGCTTACGGCATGGTATATCCTTTAATGTCGCTGGCAGTGTCACTTTACGGCAACAGGATTGAAAGAATGTCTGTAGTTGAAAGATTTTTCGACATACCGGTAAAAAAATTGCCGCCGGAATTGGACGGCTTTAAAATCGCGCAGATTTCCGACGTGCATATTGGACCGTACTTTTCATTGGAGCGGCTGGAAAGTCTGCTGAATCAAGTTGCGGAAGGCAAGCCGGATTTGCTGGCGATAACCGGCGATATTTTTGACAACGTGGCAATGAATCCTGAGGCAATTCGCATTGTCGACAGCTACACGGACAAATTTAAATACGGCATTTATTATTGTCACGGCAACCATGAACATCATCGCGGCATCTCGGCGATTGAGTCAAGATTGGCACATACAAAAATTCATTGGCTGGTAAATCGCTCGGAAAAAGTCACGGCTAATCTTTATATGCTCGGCGTCGATTATCCTTCGGCGGCACCGATAATGAGTTCGGGCGGACGCGGCGATTTGGATAAACGCTTTGAAAATCAAAAACGCGAATTTGTCACGCAGGCGCTTGAAGGCGTACCGTACGATTCTGTTTGCGTGCTACTTGCGCATCACCCTGAATTTATTGACGACGGTCGGGAAAAAAATATCCCGCTGACTTTAACCGGTCACACGCACGGCGGACAGATTGGAATTTTCGGCTACTCACTCCTGCCGCTTTTCAAGTACACGCGCGGCATGTTCATAAAGGACGATTGCTACGGTTACGTGCATGCAGGCGTAGGCAGTTGGTTTCCGTACCGGTTGGGCTGTCCGCCGGAAATAGTTTATTTTACACTTAAGCCGAAACTTTAAAAATCAATGCGCAATGCGTAATTAAAATAAACAAATAAAAAATAAACGAGCGGCATTAACCAGCGTAAGTGCGCCAAGTCTGAATTACAGTGCCCACTGACTCGCGGCGTAACGCTTAGACTACCGAAGTGATAGACGTGGACGCACTTAATGCCGCTCATGTTTTCTTTTGTTACTTTTCTTTTGCTCCAAAAGAAAAGTAAGTTCAAAACCAAAAGTTAGCGTTAAAAAATTCAATTCGGCGTAAAAAAAAACCGCCTAAGCGGGAAAAAATTTTTTTTGCTTAGTCAGCAAACTACTTAAGGCGTATTGCGGAAAAATTTTTCGGCAACTTCGTCGGGAATGGTATATTCGCCGAGATGGTCAACGTGCCTTGAACCGGTACCGTGAAAGTCACTGCCGCCGCCGATTGTCAAATTAAATCTCTTTGCCAGACTTAAATATTTTTGAAGGTCAATGGGACTGTGCGTAGGGTAATAAACTTCAAGGGCATCAACTTTTCTGCAAACTTCCTCAACAAGATTATCGTCACCTACAAGACCGGGATGAGCCAACATAGCCTGTCCGCCTGCCTGCCTGATAACGTCAACAATTTCGTCGACAGTAGGAAAATATCGCGGCGCATAGGCAGGTTTACCTTTACCCAAAATCTTATCAAAAACTTCACGCACATTTTTAAAAGCGCCTTTTTTTACCAACGCTCTTGCAATGTGCGCCCTGCCGATTGAACGGCTGCTACCCGCAATTTGAAGGACTTCTGCTTCACGAATATTATATTTTTTTTCCTGCAAATTTTTGATTATCTCGGAAAATCGCGTCCACCTTGCATCAAGCACCTCATTAATCATATCAGAAAGTGCGCCGTCATAAATATCAATGTTGTAGCCTACTATGTGAACATCATGATTTGGATTTAGTGCGCTGAACTCAATACCGAAAATAATTCTTAGGTTTTTGTCGGGGTAAAGCCCGTTTTCATAAATATATTTCACACCGTCAACGGTGTCATGGTCCGTGATGGCAAGATATTTTAATCCAATAGTTTTTGCCTTGTCTAAAAGTTCTTCCGGCGATAGACTGCCGTCAGAAAAATTTGTATGTGTGTGTAAATCGCTTGCCATGAATCTTACCTCACTTAAAATCGTCAGACAGCCAATTTGCTAAACGGCAGTCCTAAAATCAGCGCGGTTCGACGATAAGTTTAATTGCAGTACGTTCACTGCCGTCAATTTCAATATCGGTGAATGCGGGAATGCAAATGAGATCTACTCCATGCGGCGCAACGAAGCCGCGCGCTATTGCAACGGCTTTTACTGCCTGATTCAGCGCACCCGCCCCAATAGCCTGCATTTCTGCTATGCCGCTTTCACGAATTACTCCCGCAAGGGCACCCGCCACCGAATTTGGGTTGGACTTAGCCGATACTTTCAGGATTTCCATAAATGTTTCTCCTCTCTTGTTGCATACGATGCCTTTGCTATGCACGTTTGCATTTTCGGTATTAATTCTTCAAGTACAGCAAAAATCCTTCACTCTATTGTTGAATTTTTAAACTACATATAACAAAGTTGTGACTTTTTTCACTTGATAGACGATTAAAATAACGATTTACCCTTCAACAATTCTTATGCGCTCTACCTTCGTCGTTAAGTTTGTCTTGTCATCAATCTCAATAAGCAACGCGCAATAGGTGCAAGGCGGAGTTTCAGACGGTTCAAATTTTGCGGGAAGACATGTAATAAATTTTTTCATAATAGGTTCAATCTGCATGCCGATAACCGAATTAAGCGGACCGGTCATGCCTAAATCCGTAATAAAGGCGGTACCTTTCGGCAAAATTCTTTCGTCGGCGGTTTGTACGTGCGTATGTGTACCTGCAACGGCGGTAACTCTGCCGTCAAGCAAGTAGCCCATAACCATTTTTTCGGACGTTGCCTCCGCGTGGAAGTCAACCAAAATTATGTCACATTCGCGCTTAATCTTTTTCAAAATTTCTTCTGCGCGGGCGAAGGGACAGTCAACCGGCGGCATGAAAGTACGTCCGATTAAATTTATAACGCCGATATTTTTGGCGCGGTACGGGTAAATGCAGTAGCCTCTGCCCGGCGTCGTACCTTCTGGATAATTGGCGGGACGTATTAAGAAGGGTTCGCGTTCCAAAAGATTTTCAATGCCTTTTTGATCCCAAACGTGATTGCCGGTTGTTACGATATCGGCGCCGCCTGAAAAAATTTCGTTTAAAGTACTTTCGGTCACGCCTTTGCCGTGCGCAATATTTTCACCGTTGGCAACAACAACGTCAATATTTTTTTCGCGCTTTAATTCCTTTGTACGTTTGCAAAATAGATTTCTGCC
>JAFTEG010000094.1 GCA_017453765.1 Selenomonadaceae bacterium | reverse complement strand
CGTCCGCAATAATCAGCTTAGGTTGCATTACAAGTGCGCGGGCAATGCCGACACGTTGACGTTGACCGCCGGAAAATTGATTGGGATAGCGTTCGGCGTGTGCAGGTGATAAGCCGACTTTTTTTAAAATTTCGCCGATAATTGTATTTTTCTCCTGCGCGGTGGTGTAAAGTTTATGAATGTCCAAACCTTCGCCGATAATTTCGCCGACTTTTTTGCGCGGGTTTAAACTTGACATAGGGTCTTGAAAAATCATCTGCATATTTTTGCGCAGAAATTTATTCGTGTCGCCGTCAAGGTTACCGGAAATAATTTTGCCGTCGAAAGTAATTTTGCCGTCAGTGGGATTGTAAAGGCGAATGATACTGCGTCCTATCGTAGTTTTGCCGGAGCCTGATTCACCTACAAGCCCGTAGGTTTCGCCGGGATAAATTTCAAATGATACGCCGTTGACGGCTTTCACGGTGAAGTTACGCGAAATTTTAAAATGTTGGTGGAGGTTTTCGACTTTAAGCAGTGGCGTCATAATATTTCACCTGACTTTCTTGCGCGGTCAATACGCTTTTTTAATTCTGCCGGCATTTCAACTTTTGGCGCGTCGGGGTGAAGCAGCCACGTTGCCGCAAAATGCGTCTCGGAAATTTTAAACATAGGCGGCGCGGCTTTCTCATCTATTTTCATTGCAAATTTATTTCGTGCCGCAAAGGCGTCGCCCTTAGGTTCGTGCAAAAGATTCGGCGGACTGCCGGGTATTGAATAAAGTCTCGCGTCGTCTGTTTCCAAATCGGGCATTGCCGATAAAAGTCCCCACGTATATGGGTGACGCGGGTCAAAAAATATTTCGTCAACCGTGCCGCGTTCGACGATTTTTCCCGCGTACATGACATTAACAAAGTCCGCAACCTTCGCCACAACGCCTAAATCGTGCGTAATGTAAATTACCGAAATGCCTAAGCTTTTTTGAAGGTCCGAAATTAAATTTAAAATGCCTGCCTGTATCGTCACGTCAAGCGCGGTTGTAGGCTCATCGCAGATTAAAATTTTCGGCGTATTTGCAAGAGCTACGGCAATTACAACGCGCTGACGCATACCGCCGGAAAGTTGGTGCGGATAATTTTTAAAGCGCTTAGCCGCGTCGACAATGCCGACTAAATTTAAAAGTTCCAGCGCCTTGTCACGTGCATCATCTTCAGAAATTTTTTGGTGCAGGAGCATACCTTCCATAATCTGCGCGCCGATCGTCATTGTAGGGTTAAGACTCGTCATAGGGTATTGAAAAACCATTGCAATATGTTGACCGTTAATCGTGCGGCGCAATTCTTTTTTCGTCAGTGTCAGCAAGTCAATAACTTTGTCGTCACAGCGGTAAAAAATTTTTCCGCCGTTAATCACCGCGTTGCTGTCAAGTAGTCCGGTAACCGCCTTCATTGTGACGGATTTGCCGGAGCCGGATTCGCCGACAATCGCGACGGTTTTACCTTTCGGCAAAAAAATATCGACGCCGCGAATTGCATGAATGTTGCCGGCGTTCGTTTTAAAAGTTATGTCAAGATTTTCGACAGATAAAATTATTTTTTCGTCCATAAAATTTCCTTTTTAGCTGTTAGGGCGTGTTGATTAATTCAAGTTTAGATAAATTTTAAAGATTTTTTTAGGATTTACTTTTTCTTTTGGCGCAAAAGAAAAAGTAACAAAAAGAAAACATGTCCGCAGAAATCGCGTCCGGCGATTTGCGCGGACGGGCGCACGTCCTTGTGCGCCCCGCCATAATTGCGGCGTTTACTAAATTTGCAACGTTTTTTG
>JAFTEG010000093.1 GCA_017453765.1 Selenomonadaceae bacterium | reverse complement strand
TCGCGGTCGGGACGTACCACCTTAATGCCGATAACGTCGCCGGTCTTTTCAGTGACCTTCATATTGATAACGCCCTTGCCGCCGCGTGACTGCGGGTGATATTCATCAGTTGGTGTACGCTTGCCGTAACCTTCCGCGCTGACCGTCAAAAGTTCCGCGTTGTCGCTGAGCTTGTCCATACCTACAACGTAGTCGCCCTTGCTTAAATTTATGCCGCGTACACCTTGAGTAGGTCGACTCATAGCGCGTACCTCTTCTTCCGCAAAGACAATCGCCTTGCCCTTCGCCGTGCCGAGAATTACGTAGCGTTCGCCTTCGGTAAATTTAACGGCAATAAGTTCGTCGCCCTTTTGCAACTTAATTGCAATGACGCCGCGCTTTAACATTGAATTAAATTCAGACAGCTGAGTCTTCTTGACAATGCCTTTTTTCGTCGCCATGAAAAGGTAGCGGGTAGGATCAAACTCTTTAACCTTAATCAGCGCGGTTACCATTTCATTTGCGTCAAGCGGTATTAAATTGCTGATGTGTACGCCTTTTGCAACGCGGCTTGACTCTACAATTTCGTAAGCTTTAAGCGGGAAGACGCGTCCGCGATTCGTGAAAAATAAAATTGTATGGTGATTCGTCGTGATTAAAATGTGTTCGACGATATCTTCAGCCTTCGTACTCATACCGGTAACGCCGATGCCGCCGCGCTTTTGATTTTTGTACGTAGCAAGGGAAATGCGCTTTACATACCCGCCGCGTGTCAGCGTGACAACAATGTCGTCGTCGTGAATTAAATCTTCTTCGTCAAATTTAAGCTGAACTTCTTCCAAAACAATTTCCGTGCGGCGTTCGTCATTATATTTTTCCTTAACGGCAGTAAGTTCCGCCTTGATTATTTCCAAAATTTTACTTTCGTCGGCAAGGATGTCGGTGTACTTTTCAATAGCCGTTTTGACAAAGCGTGACTCGGTTTCAATTTTCTCACGTTCAAGCCCTGTCAATTTTTGCAGACGTAAATCAAGAATTGCCTGCGCCTGAATTTCACTCAAGCCGAATTTTTGCATGAGATCATCTTTAGCTTTGACAACGGTCGAACTTTCGCGCACAACGTTAATCACTGCGTCAAGGTTATTCAGCGCCGTCATAAGTCCTTCCAAAATGTGAGCGCGTGCCTTCGCCTTTTCAAGGTCAAACTTTGTCCTGCGCGTTACGATTTCTTCTTGGTGCTTAATGTAGTAATGAAGTACCTGCTTTAACGTTAAAACCTTCGGCTTGCCTTTTACCAGCGCCAACATTATGACGCCGAAAGAATCCTGCATTTGCGTATGCTTGAAAAGTTGGTTGAGCATAATTTGAGGATTGATATCTTTTCTAAGCTCCATGACAATGCGCATGCCGTCGCGGTCGGATTCGTCGCGCAGGTCGGTAATGCCTTCAATCGTCTTGTCGCGTACAAGGTCGGCAATCTTTTCAATTAACCTAGCCTTATTGACTTGGTACGGCAACTCGGTAACAATGATACGCGGCTTACCGTTAGGCAGTGTGTCAATTTCAGTCTTCGCGCGCATTTTAATTGAGCCGCGTCCCGTTTTATAAGCGTCAATAATCCCGTCGTTGCCCAAAATCTGCGCGGCGGTGGGGAAGTCGGGACCTTTAATCTTTTCCATTAAATCGCTAAGTTCAGCGTCGGGATTGTCGATTAACATTAAAGTGGCGTCGATAACCTCACCCATATTATGCGGCGGAATGTTCGTCGCCATACCTACTGCAATGCCGGACGTGCCGTTTACAAGGAGCTGGGGAAATTTCGCAGGCAACACGGAAGGTTCTTTAAGTGATTCATCGTAATTCGGCGTAAAGTCTACGGTATTTTTTTCAATGTCCTGCAACATCAGCTCGGAAATTTTGGACATACGAACTTCAGTATAACGCATTGCGGCGGCAGGATCGCCGTCAACAGAGCCGAAGTTGCCGTGACCGTCAGCCAGTTTATAACGCATTGAAAAATCCTGCGCCATACGTACAATAGCGTCGTAAACCGAAGTGTCGCCGTGCGGGTGATATTTACCTAAAACTTCACCGACGATACGCGCAGATTTTTT
>JAFTEG010000092.1 GCA_017453765.1 Selenomonadaceae bacterium | reverse complement strand
GTTAAAATCGCTAAAGAGCTTGTCGAAGAAGGCGACGTTTCGGCTATTGAAGATTTGGTAGTCAGCGCTGTCAATGCGGCGAATGTTGAAATTGACAAAAAAATAAACGCCAACATGGCGGCGTTTGCAGGAAATGCGCTTGGCGGTCTCGGCGGCGCAGGTCTCGGCGATATGGCTGACATGATAGGCGGTCTTCTCGGCGGCGGAAAAAAATAATTTAGATCGATGGATCGATGGATCGATATATCTATAGTTTGTTAGTAATTCTTAATAAGAATTAGCTCCAAGTTCAACCGTTCAATTCGCCTTCAACATTGGTTTGCGAAAAAGTTTTCATGTCATTCAGCGCGGCAAGTGCGGCTTCGGCAATCTCTACACCGACGCAGGCAACTTCACCGTCAAAACCAATTCGCATGCCCGGCGAAAAATGATAGTTAATAAGTTGCGTGGCATGCAGGATAAACGGACGAACTTCGGGACACATTGTCTCAAGGTAGCGTGCAATAATTTCTACGGCGCCGCAATCTACCACTATCAGCGTGGAATTGTGCGCGGCGGCAATCATCGCTCCAATAATCGCGCTTGTAAGACAGCGAAATTTTTTTGGAACGGCATTTAATAAATCTTCAGGCGATACTTTGAAATCGCCATTTTTTTTAAGCAAAGCCTTAGAAAATTTTTCGTCCAGCTTATCCAAATTCCAGTCACTCAACTCTGTAAGCGCGATAACCGGCATTGAAAAGGAAATTTCCTCCGCCAAATTCCTGCCGAAATCAAACGCGGCTGTAGGGTCTGCATTGGAATCGACAATGCCCATAAAAATTTTCATTGCAAAAGTGCGGCACGTCATACTGAAATCCATTGACACGTTACGGCGACTGCCCTTTTTCTGCGGACGATAAACTTTCTGATCGTTGGATGGCGTATTTTCTGAATTGGTAAAGGCAATCGCGGCGTGACGCAAATTATTTGTCGGAATGTTGACGTTTGTAATGCCGGCAATTTGTACGGCGATATCTTCCAACAGCCCCAAACTCTTACGCGGCTTTGTAAGGCTGTCAAACTGCTCACGGCACCTATCCATAGCCTTAAAGTGAAGTTTCGGCATCGTCTTCAAATAAAAATCAAAAGTTTTATCCGTAGCCTTAACAAGATTTTCCGTGTCATTACTCATTGACCGTACAAGCATAGGGTAAGAGCGCGGGATATTAAAAGTGTTGACGCTGAAAGGCGGTATAAAACTTTCAAGGCGTTCATCGTCGCTAATTTGAAAGTCCAACTCGACCTCTTCAATATGAACCTCTTCGCCGAATCGATCTTCCATGTACTCTTGAAAATCCTCAAAGCTGTCAAATTGCCCTTCATTACTCAAATTTATTTTTTCGAGCAATTGTTCAAGAAGTTCATCATCATCATTTTCTTTAAAATCGTCTAAATCGCCGTGATAATCGGCATCGGGACCGCAGACATAAATGTAGACAATTCTGTCCAAAACTCGCGCGGCAATGGACGAACCGACTGCTTCACCGAGTGCAAGGTTTAACGTGAACATAGGCGGCAATTCCAAATAGTGAAGTGCCGGTAAATGTCCTGCCTCCCTGCCTACGTGCGACGCTATCATATTTTCGGTAACGCCCGGCTCAAGTAAATCTGCAATCAGCGCGGCGGCGGTAGTGTTAAAGCCGTCCAAAATTACCACGCAGTCATGGCGTGCGGCAGCAATCATAACGCCTGCCATTGCGCCAAATTCAAAGCCGCCTACCTTTGCCAAAACGTCTATGCCATCCATTGGATCAGGCTTATTTACCTTTAAAGCTTGATTGACTACCTTGACTTTATTTCTAAATTTTTTATCTGAAATGTTTGAACCGCGTCCGGTAACTCTGCGCGGCTCCAATTCCAAAATCGCTGACGTAATTGCCGACGCTACCGTAGTATTGGCAATTCCCATTTCGCCCAAAAGAAAACAGTTAAAGCCTGCCTTTATCGCCTTTTCTGCAAGGTCTTTGCCGACTTTAATCGACTTACGCGCCTGCATACGCGTCATTGCGGCACCTTCAGCGATATTTTTTGTACCGCGTGCAATTTTTCTGTCAACCAACTCCGGCAAGTCCGCAATATCGGCGTCAACACCGACGTCTACTACAACCAATTCCGAATCTGCGAATTTTGCGAAGGCATTTGCCGCCGCGCCTTTATGGACGAGATAATTTTTCACCATATCAGCGGTGGTTTTTTGAGGATAAGCGCTGACATTCATCTTTGCAACGCCGTGATCCGCGCAGAAAATGAACGTGCATTTTTTTGCGGGACCGATACTGCGGTAAGTTGCCGACATATCTGTAAAAGTCATAAAAAAATTGGCGCGTCGTTGCAAATATAAGCCGCGCCGAACCTCCTTTGTAGAATTAAGAATTAAGGATTAAAAGTTAAAAGTTAAAAGCTAAAAGCTAAAAGCTAAAAGCTAACCTCCTAGCCACTAACCACCAGCCCCTAATCTTTCACCCTGCGCACCAACGTCCGAACTACCTTTGCACCCGCGTCACGAACTCTTCTAAGCGGCGTCACGCGAGTTTTTATTTTCGGCTTTATGTCCGGCGTACTTAAATCGCCGCGCTTTAAAAATGTCGACTTCATTTTATCCGGCTGGAAAAATTTTCTCAAGACGCCTGCCAATTCCTCCGGCTCGATATCTTCCGCGCAGGTGAAAATATCCGCCGCAACGTAGCGCAAATCGCCGTATACATGCAAGGCTATGTGTCCTTCCATAAACGCGCCGATTATTGCAGATCGTTCGCCTTCCATTTGTTCTGAAACCAGTTGCGGCTCTTCGCCTATCGTTTCTTGCAAAAGTTTTTTTATCTCATCTACATCTGCCAATTTTTTTTCACTGCAATTATATAAGTCTAAAGTCAGTTGTCTTGCCGAAATCTTCAATTAAACACCTGCTTTCTTTAGGGATTAGGGACTAGGGGCTAGGGGTTAGGGGCTAGGATTTAGTAAAACTACTCCTCACTCTTCACTAGTCCCTATCATTCTATCGGCATTAAAATTATATTCACCGGCAAATTTGACGCGCCAGGCGGCGAATACTCAAACTTAACACTGCCGCCGTAAATTCCAATGTCGCTCACTTCCAACTGCGAATCAAAAACCGGCTTACCGTCAATGCGCAACTTTTTAAGTGACGGCAATTCAAACCAACGCTTTTCGCCGAAGTAAAGCTTATTCGCAGGCGTCTGAATTATGCCGCTACGTCCCGCGTAATGAAAGCGAATTGCTCCCGCGTAGTAGCCGCCGAGCGGACATATAACAAAGCGCGTGTCAGTCTTCGTGCGAAATTCCAACGTGTAATTTATGCCGTAGTTGCCGTAGTTTACAACCTCTTCGCCGTCCGTCGCGTCAATGCCCCTTTTAAAAATATCCGTCTTGTTGTCGCCGATTGTCACATAGCCTATGCCGTCCGTCGCAGGATTGTACTCCCGCCTAAGTCTGAACGTGCGATTCATACGCTTAAACGTGCCGCGCAGTTTGTGTTCATCTTTCGGCAAAATTTTTGCGTACTCATAAAATTTCAGCGGGTCGGCATTGTCAGGGTACATCAGCACGGAAATTTTCACCGGCTTTTCTGCGTTAAAGTCATAAACGCCGTAAATCAAATGTTGCGGCTCAATCGTGACGTTATTCATTTCGGCTTGAAAGAGTTTGCGCTCGCCCTTTGCAAGCGTAATTGTATCGTGAAAATCATCCTGCATGTAAATAGTCTGCGTCGCCTTGCCTACAGATAAAAAATTATTGTCCGGCAGTGCAAAGCCGCCGCGCGTAATTTCAATTTTATTTTTAATAGGGTAAACATTTTCAACGATAACCGCCAACTTTTTTTTAACGCCCGTGTCATTCAAATGGTAAAACAAAATCCTTGCCGCACCTTTAACCGTGTCCGCGTACAAAATTCCGTTCTTGCGTACGTATTCGGGGCTGTCGGAAAAAATCAACGTGCCGCCGGTATCTGTCACGTCGACAGTCAGGCGGTGCATTATCGTGGACTTTGAAATTTACTGCGCGGCGGACGCGGTAAACGGCATTGAAAGCGAAGTCAGCAACGTCATTGTCGCCGCCAAAATTTTTTTTAGAAAGTTCATTTCACCTTCACATTAACTAAGCTTTTGCCTTCTAAATAAACTTTTTACCTTCTAAATAAACTTTTAACTTTAAATCAGCTGAACGCCGTCAAATTAACTAAACGCCGTCCAAATTGAAATTCGGAATGAATTTTGTATCGGCAGTTTTACCCTCCTGCACGTAACAATTTTTTATG
>JAFTEG010000091.1 GCA_017453765.1 Selenomonadaceae bacterium | reverse complement strand
TGAGGGGTAGGAACAGTGCTGTTGCCACGTAAACCGCAGGATAACATTGGCGAAGGATTTCTACGCTTGCGGGCGGCGGCTTTAAAAGCATTTATGCCCGCTCCTCTTTGGAGGATTCAAAACGAAAGGAGGGCGCGGTTTCCTCCCCCACATCTAAAGCAGGGGTATCCACCGCGCAAATTTGATGATTGTCGCGGAGATTTACACGCAGGCGGACGGAAAAATTGTCGGCTTTGAAATTGACGGTCACAGCAACCAAGCGCCGCGCGGCAGTGATATTTACTGCGCAGGTGTTTCTACCGTTTCGCAGGCGGCGTATATGTGCATTGCCAATCATTTGAAGTGTAGCTTTAAAGGCGATTTTGCCAGCGGCAAACTTTCAATGAGGTTAATCTCACCGCCGGACGATCGCACCGAAGCCGTATTTCAAACCATGCTTATCGGTATTCGTGAAATTGAAAAACT
The DNA here is from genome assembly GCA_017453765.1 of Selenomonadaceae bacterium. Taxonomy (GTDB): domain Bacteria; phylum Bacillota; class Negativicutes; order Selenomonadales; family Selenomonadaceae; genus Quinella. The sequence goes on along the minus strand of JAFTEG010000091.1, from coordinate 6,087 downwards.
TGCACCGCAAGCCGTCACGTTGACCGTTAAGCCGGAAAATGCCGACTCTTCGACAGAAAATATTTTGTCGCCTGTTACCATTATCGGAGGTGAAAACTTTGTTTGAATTTGATTTACAGTTATTCGCACATAAAAAAGGCGTAAGCTCGACAAGAAACGGACGTGACAGCGAATCCAAACGCTTGGGCGTCAAGGAGCAGGAAGGCACGCTCGTGACTGCAGGCAGTATTTTAGTTCGTCAACGCGGTACGCACTTTCATCCCGGCACTAATGTAGGTCGTGGCAATGACGATACGCTTTTTGCTAAAATTGATGGTAAAGTAAAATTTGAAAGACTCGGACGTTATCGCAGAAAAATCAGCGTTCACGCTGTAGAGGCTGTTGCAACTGCTTAGCACTAAATAAAAATTTTTTTCGCAAGCCGTAACTTTAGGTTCACGGCTTTTTTTAATTAAGGATTAAGAATGAAGAATGAAAAAGCAACTATCGATCTATCGATCTATCGATCTAATTCCTAAAGGAGATTGACTTTGAAACAGTTAATAATAAACGCTGACGATTTCGGACGGCATAACTTGATAAACCGCGCCGTGCAAGACGCCTTTCAAAAAGGTTGCCTTCGCTCCGCCACGATTATGCCAGGCGGCGTTGCATTTGATGACGCGGTTAAAAAGGCGCGAAGTCTGAACGGCTTAGGCGTCGGCATTCACTTGACGTTGGCGAACGGTAACCCCGTACTGCCGCCGAATGAAATTCCCACGCTCGTCACGGCTAATGGAAAATTTCACGACAATCACGCCGCATTTTTAAAATTGTACCTGCAGAAGAAAATTAATTTGGACGAAGTACGTGCCGAACTTGCCGCGCAGATTGAAAAGGTTAAACGCGCAGATTTAAATTTGACGCACGTCGACAGTCACCAGCACCTGCACCATGTACCGGGCATTATCGACATTGTTTTGGATTTGGCGGACGCGGCGGGCATTCAAGCGATACGCATTTCCGATACAAAAATTTTTGAAGGCGAATTTGGCGGCGTCGGTCAATTCATCGGTCGGCTCGGTCTCACGTCCCTTGCAAAGTTCGCCGCACTTAAGGCGCATAAAAAAAATTTTCACTATCCTAATCATTTCACCGGCATTGTCGCGGGCGAATCCGTCACGGAAAAATTTATGCTGAACCTTATCGACAAAATGAAAGACGGCACGACGGAAGTAATGTTGCATCCCGGCAGAAGTAATGAAGTGCTGAAAGATTTTTGTAAGTGGGAGCATGACTTTGAGGCGGAATTGGACGCCGTCACGTCGCCGAAGGTTTTAAACTTGCTGGCTGAAAAAAATATTTCTGCCGTAAATTTTGCCGCGTTGAATGATACGAAGTCGGAGCAGTGATATGACGTTGGAGAAATGATATGACGCACGAAAGATTTTTGGAAATTGTAAGATTTTGTTTTGTAGGCGGACTTTCACTGTTGGTGGACTGCGCGGTACTTTTTGCCTTAACTGAATTTTTCGGCGTCCACTACCTTTACTCGGCGGGAATATCCTTCACCGTGTCGGTCATCTTCAACTATTGGCTCTGCGTCACGTACGTGTTTAAAGGCGCGAAAAAGCAGACGCCTAAGCAAGCGGCAATTTTTATCGGCTCCAGCGTCGTCGGCTTGGGACTGAATCAAGTTTGCATGTGGTTTTTCGTCGAAATTATTTTTTTACACTACATGGCGGCTAAACTCGGAGCAACGGCTATTGTCACGCTGTGGAATTACGTTGCTAAGAGAAAGGCGATTAACGGCTGAATTTAAAATATTACAGACAAAGCGTCGGAAAAATTTGTGGTATAATGTCAAAAATTTTTTGGACGGGAGATTTTAAAATTTGGAATTAAAAACTGATGACGCCGCGAAAACTCTAGCCAAATATATGTCGCCGTTAAGTTTCTTTGCAATGTCATTAGCCTGCTGTATCGGCTGGGGCGCTTTCATTTTGCCGGGTACAACTTTTTTGCCGAAGGCGGGACCGGTCGGAACACTGATAGCGCTGACAATCGGCGCGGCAATTATGATTGTCATTGCGGCAAATATTCACTACATGATGAATCGGCAGGCCGACTCCGGCGGCGCGTTTACCTACGCAAAAAAAATTTTCGGCTACGACTACGCCTTTTTATGCACGTGGTTTTTATTTTTTACCTACGTCGCCTTACTCTGGTTCAACGTGACTACATTCGTGCTAATCGCGGACAAAATTTTCGGCAACGTATTTCACGTCGGCATAAGCTACAACCTTGCCGGTCACGAAGTTTACTTGGGCGAAATAATTTTTGCGGCGGTAATAATTTTAGGCGTCGGAATTTTTTCTTCGCGCAGAAAATCTTTGCTAAACCGCGCAGGTATGATTTTGGCTACAGCATTTCCGATACTCGGCTTAATCTGCGCGGCGGCAACATTCACGGTGAACGGCGGCACGTTTAATTTTTATCCGCAATTCTCCGCAGGCAGTTCAACCTTTTCACAAATTCTCGGTGCAATTTCAACAATACCTTTGGCATTCGCGGGATTTACGGCAGTATCGCACGCTACGGAAGAATTTAAATTTTCGCCGAAAAAATCTTTTTGGATAATGGCGGCGGCGATAATTTCAGCCTGCATTTTCTACGCGGCAATGACCTGCCTTTCAATCTCAGTGATACCGATAGGCTATTCAAACTGGGAAGAATATGTTTCGCATTTAAGTGAACTTGACGGCTTGGAGGCACTGCCGGCATTTTACGCGGCTAATGAAGTACTCGGCAAATTCGGCTTGACATTTTTAACCTTGTCGGCGGTTGGCGCAATTTTTACAAGCATACTGGTCTGCTACTTCGCGTCAAGCCGGTTAATGTACATTGCGGCGAAAGATAACGTGTTGCCGAAACGTTTTGCCGTTTTGAACGCTGACAACCTTCCTGCCAACGCCGTAATTTTCGTGACGCTAATTTCACTTATCACGCCGTTTTTGGGGCAGGCAACTTTCAATCTGTTCAAAGACGTGATGACATTCGGCGTAATTGTCGCGTACGGCTATGTGTCACTTGGCGCGTACTTAATGGCAATGTTTGAACACGATACAAAGTACATGCTTTTCGGCGCGGCGGGAACTTTTTTTGCGGTAGTGCTGGGAATTTTATTTTTTGTACCGAGTCTTTCGGCTGAAAATCTTTTTCCGCGCGAATCGTACTTGATTTTTATTTTAATCGGCATTTTGGGATTTATCTTTTTCCGCGCGATATTGGAACGCGACACGGAAAGGCGCTTCGGCAAGTCGGTAGTGGTATGTATCGCACTGCCGTTTATAATTTTATTCGGCTCACTTATGTGGACGCGGCAGGATATGGCGGAAAATTTTTCCGTGACGCTGAAAAATATCGGCGGCTACTTTTCTGACGAATTACAAAAGTTCGGCTTAAAGGCGGACATAACTCAAAAACTGCGCGAAGAATATTATTTAAAGACGCAGATTGACGAGGTAAGCTCCGCAATTTTCATTAACAACTTACTTCAAACCCTGCTGATTATCGTAACACTGCTGATAATGTTGAGCATAACTTCATTTGTACGAAGGCGCGAACGTGAAATTGGAAATGCCAAACTTCGCGCAGAAGTCGGCTCTTCGACAAAGGCGCACTTCCTTGCCGCAATGTCGACGGATATCAGTATGCCGGTAAGCGCGATTAACGGCTACGCCTTGCTGGCACTGCGCGAAAATATGACGCCGGAAGAAATGCGCGAATTTCTTAAAAAAATTGAAACGTCAAGCCAATACTTGATTGAAACGATTAACGGCGTTTTGGAATTGAGCGACATTGACGGCGGCAAGGTTGAACTGCACGAATCGCCGGTTGACATTGTTAAGCTGATTAATGACGTTAATGATATGTTCGCCGAACGCGCGGAGAAGAAGAGTATTAATTTGACTGTAGAATTTTCAAACGTGCAAAATCCTTTCGTACGGTGCGACCAAAGACTTTTAAACCGCGTGCTGATTAATTTGACCGATAACGCAGTAAAATTTTCGCACGTCGGCGGCAAGGTTGAAATTACCTTACGCCAGCTTGAAAGTAAATCGCAACACGTCGGCAGTTATGAATTTCGCGTGAAGGATAACGGCATCGGCATGAGTGAAGAATTTGCCGAAAAAATTTTTGAACCATTTGAACGCGAGATAAACGCGGCGGCTATGGGTGCTCACGGTACCGGTCTCGGCTTGGCAATCACAAAAAGCATTGTTGACCTTATGCGCGGAAAAATTTCAGTCTACACGAAACCGAATCAAGGCGCTGAATTTATTGTCAACTTGTTTTTCGCGTTTGAATCTGAGCCGCCTCAACCTGCCGTTACTTTTGAAGTTGATGACATTGAGACGCCAAAAAATATTATTATTGAAGAAGTCGGCGAAAAGCCTGCGGACGCAGTTCACGACGCGCCTCACGAATAATTTTCGGCACCGATTTAAGCGACGCCGCGCAGTAAATGCATTATCGCCAACCGATACGACAGCGTACTTGATGACGTTGCCGATAAAGTTTACACGCGCGATTTATTCAGACGTGATTAAATTTTTCAGTGAAAGGACGTTTTAAATTTGGTTGATAAAAAATTGGTCACCGTTATCAGTGCGGTTTACAATAAGGAAAAATATTTGCAGGAGTGGGCGGAGTCTTTGTCCCGCCAAACTTTTTTGGACAAGACAGAAATTTTGGTGATAGACGACGGCTCGACAGATGACAGCATAAAGTTGATAAAGAAGTTCACCAAAAAATATAAATTGCCGATAAAACTTGTTCAAAACGAAAAAAATTTAGGACAACTTAACTCCCTTTTAAAAACATTTAGGACGTTGGAAACAAAGTATTGGACAATTCTTGACGCGGACGACTATTACATTTCGCCGAAAAAATTAGAAAACGCCGTGACCTTTTTGGAAAGTCACGACGATTATTCCGTCTACGCGATGAATTATTATTTCTATTACGAAAAGACAAAAGAGAAACGTCCACTTGCCCCCCCCCTTGTGCCGTCTGCGACGTTCAACAATATGCGTGAGGCGCCATTTTTTCAAACTTCCGCGACGACTTTTCGCAACTGTTTCACGAAAAAATTTATTGACGCGATAGAAAAATTTTCAGCCGAAAATGAAACAGATGTATGTGAAGGTGACTCTTTCAGAAATGCCATTGCCTTCGGATTCGGCAAAATGTATTTTGAAAACGTAATGGGCTCTGCGTATCGCTGTGACATTGGCGGTTGGGGAAGTTTAAGCGAATTGGAACAGGATATTTCAAATATGAAGGGGCATTGGGAGCTGTTCGAGTTTTACCGCGCACAGTTCAAAGACGATGACAACGCTAAATATATGCTCGGCTTGACAATTAATTTTTATATGAAAAGTTTGGTTGCCGTTGCAAACATGATGCGCGATTTGTCCTTTTATAAATTTGAGTGTAAGCCGTCATTCATTAAAAACGTAAAAAAATTTCAAGGTGCAAGCGACGCCGAAACGATGATGAACTGCCTTTTGCATTACGGCAGAATTTTGAAAGACTTCGGCATTATGGTAAAGTAGCGCGTACAAAATTATTTCGGCTGAAAAATTTTTTGCAGGAATTTTTCATTTTTCGGCAAAATAGAAAAGAGAAATTATCCTTATTTTTTTCACATATTCCGGAAATGGAGGCGAAAATTTTGAGAGAGATGAACGAAGACATTGCCGATACTATGGTAAGAATCGCAATGGACGCGATAAGAAATTCATACGTTGACCACGACGGCATAGCGGCGGGCGCTTGCGTGTTGTCTTAGGACGGGACGCTGTACAACGGCTGCAGCATAGATCACCCTGTATCGTACCTCAGCATTTCGGCGGAAATGGCGGCTATGGTTCGTGCTATTGTCGACGGCAAACGCGAATTTGACGGCATTGCGGTGGTTGCGGATATTGACGGCTTTTATGTGCCGGACGAAAACACGTACGATTTTTTGGTAGAAATGCAGGTGCCGGAAATTGTTTTGGCGGACTTGGAAGGCAATGTAAAAATTATGGCGCTTTCGGA
>JAFTEG010000090.1 GCA_017453765.1 Selenomonadaceae bacterium | reverse complement strand
TTTGAAAACGCGGTAATGCTGATGACACGCAAGACCGACAGTGAATTGACACGCGAAGAAAAACACGCACATTTAGACGCAGAACTTGACGCAGAGGAAGCCGCGCGAAAAAGGGCAATAACAATGTCGTCAGTTTCCACTATTACAAGTGGGTCGTATTCCAAAAAATTTAGTGGCAGTTCTTGAAAGTCACAAAGCAATAAAATAAAATCCCGTTCAATGGTAGCGGGATTAATTTTTAGGAGGTGTCGATATGCGAAAAGTTTTCTTCGTTGTACTGGCTTTTATATTCGTGATTGTTGTCGGTTGTGGGAACAAAAACAAACAGTCTACTACTCAACTGATACCAGAAATAACAAAGGCTGAAGCTAAAGTAAAGTTAGATGAGATGTCCAAAGGACTTGATGTTTATTATGATGATATGAAAGGCTTTACCATTTGCCGATGCAATTATGCTACTGATTATAGTTCGGTAATTGTTCCGGCTGTTATCATGTTAGATGATTTTAAGGTTTCTTTAGTTTATCATGTTCTCTACAGCGGAAGGGAACCATTGCGCTTTGATACCCTTTATGTGAAAACTGTTGACGGAGTAAAATCTTTTAAATTCGATAAAGTCTCTACTTTGTATGGTCATGTTGTAGTAGAAGAATATAAAGGGAACATGAGCGATGAAGTTTATAAGACACTGAAGACGGCAGTAAGTGCTGGGTATGCAAAGATACGTCTTGAAGGTCGGCAAATGGACGAAAGAGAATTGACGCAAGAAGAACTTTCAGAATATGCTAAGGTGTTCTCGATATATGAGTTTTTTAGTAATGTTAAAGTTAAGTAAAGAATGAAAAGCCCCGTTGTGATGAACGGGGCTAAATTTTTATCTCAATGGCGGCAAGGCAAATCGACAACATCGGGTTTAGGGAAAGCATAGAAATCAGAAATGCCGCGAGCAATAGCCCTTGCGAAATCGTCTTGCCTATCGCGAAGAAGTCTAGCGTCGTTGGCATTGTCGATAAAAGCAGTCTCGACAAGTACAGCGGGCATGTCGGTATACTTGAGGACGAAGAAGTTAGCATACTTGACGCCGCGATTGACGACAGGCAAGGATTTAACGATTTGATTCTGAACATAAGCGGCAAGAGTTTCGCCATTGGCGGAGCCTTGATAATAGTAGGTTTCAGTACCAGTACCGCCGCCCGCGTTGCAATGAATGGAAACGAACAAATCAGCATTCCAGTCGTTAGCGGTATCGCAAATAGTCTGTAAGCCGTCGAACTGGAAAAGCTTAGTGTCGTAACCAACGGCTTTAAGGTATTTCTCGATGAGCTTACCGATATTCAAAGCAACGTCGGCTTCTTGCAACCCGTTGCCACATGCGCCGGGGTCGTTGCCACCGTGCCCAGGATTAATCATGATTCTATACATTATAAATCATCTCCAATTAAAAAGGACGCCGAAGCGTCCTATGTTAAATTCTATTCGTTAATAATATTTCTAATGGTCGTTGGCGTGACGCCGAACTGTTTAAAAATCACCCCTGCCATTCGACAAGTCTATAAGTCATAGTACGTTCCCAAGCGTTATGAGTGGAATCCTCTTTGACTTTGATTTTGTAGTTAAAGCTGTC
>JAFTEG010000089.1 GCA_017453765.1 Selenomonadaceae bacterium | reverse complement strand
CTTAACTCCTCACTCTTCACTAGAAAGAAGGTCTTTTGTATGAAAAAATTTTTTGCAAGCGCAATTCTCACTGCGGCAGTAATTCTCACGTCCCCTGCATTCTGCGCGGCGGCGTCCGATATCTCTCTGCCTGCACCCTCTATCACTCGTACCAAGTCACTCGGTGAAGTCATGCGCGAACGCCAAAGTAGCCGTGACATTTCCGGCGAACCCCTCAGCAAGCAGGAACTTGCCAATATCCTTTGGGCGGCTAACGGCATTACCAAACGCTTTAACGGCTCCGAAGGTCACGTCAACCCCGCCGCTCTCGGCATTTATTCTGTCGACGTTTACGCTGTCACTGCCGAAGGCATTTACCTTTACCAGCCCGACAAAAATAAATTGAAACTAGTCACGGCAGGCGATTACCGCGCCGCTACCACTTCCTCACGTCACCCGCAGGACTTTGCCATTAACGCGCCGCTTAATCTTGTCTACGTCGAAAACTCCGACGCATGGAAAAAATCTAATCACCCCGTTAATGCCGAACGTCAAGCCGCCTTTGCCAATATCGCCGCCGGTGCTATGTGTCAAAGCGTCGCTCTTATGGCGCACAATCACGGCTACGGCAACTGCGTTCGCGGCTCCGTCGATACCGACGCCTTCACTAAAGCCGCTAAACTTTCCAACACGCAAAAAATTCTCTTTGCTCAGTCTGTCGGTGACAGTGCCAACGTCGCAAAAGGATGATTGAATTAAGAGCCAACATCTCTTCCCTATTCCCTAATCCCTCTTCCCTAAAAAAAATTTCACCCCCCTATTGATTTTTCTGAATTTCTGATATACAATCCCTAAAACTTCAACAAGTAGTTACAGTTTAAATTCAGTAGAAAAAAATTTTTTTAGCCGTTAATTTTTTATCGCCGCAAGACGATAAGCTTTTAAAAGGAACTTTTTTACAATCTCAGGGAGGGAATTAAAATGGCACTTTCGGTTACAAGTAATTTTTCCATTAGTGCCGGCTACGCCTCAAATAACATGAAGACTAGCCAGACTTTGATGGGAAAAAGCATAAATCGCATTTCAAGCGGACTCAAGGCACCTAAACCTGCTGATAACGCAGTCAGCTACGTTTCCGGTACTAAACTCAAGGCAGATTCTGAAGGATATAACGTACTTTCCACCGGCATTCAAGACACGGCGGCAAAGCTTAATATGGCGGACTCCGTACTTTCGGACGTAAATAGTGCATTGTTGGATTTGAAAGCTAAGGCAATCGCGCGTGCTTCTACTTCAGATTCCACTGCTCAAGGCGCTATTGATGCTAGTGCAACAAATACAATACAGATATTAAACGATCTGATCAGTAATACTACATACAAAGGTGATACTTTGTTTAGTAGTACTGCTCCCACTGCAGTATATACATTAGACGGTTCAAATTCCTTATCCTTAAATGCAGTGAATGTATCATTAGGTACCTTGAGTGTATCTGACCTCTCATCTATTACTACTGCAATTGACAATGTTACTACTGCCCGTGCAAATTTGGGCGGTGATATGAGCGCATTGGAGACCATTTCCAATTATCTTTCAGACCTTACGTCATCGGCAGACGCGGCATACACGGCGGTAACTGAAGTCGATTATGCACGTGAAATGACACAATACGTGAAAAACAACGTACAATCGCAGGCGGCGCAGGCAATGGTGGCTCAGGCGAATCAGGGCTTGGCGCAAGTGCTTAACCTCTTGCAGGTATAAAGCTTAACACGAAATAAAGCGGCGGTGAACATTCAAGCCGATAAATAAATAGTACGAAAAGAAGAGTCGTTGCGGCGTATCGCGGCGGCTCTTTTTGGTTGTAGGTGTCAGCGTGTTGCGGCGAAAAAGTTTTTGTGCTACAATACAAATGCAGTGACCAACTACACTTGGCGCGAGAGAGACTAAGAACGTAATAAATATTTGAACCCCTCCTTCCTGTTACGGTATAGGTGGATTAGAAAAATCCCGATTGGCCGTCGGGATTTTTTTGTTATGGGGAAATTTTTATTGACTTTTCACAACAGATATCTATAATCAAATGTAGAAGATGTGGACAGACAATGCCAAGTCAAGGTGAATTGAAACGCGAATTTGCTAAAGCCGGTTGTTATAAGATTGAAGAAGGTAGCAAGCATGAAAAATGGCACAGTCCGATAACAAATGAAGATTTTCAAATGGGGCGACACAATAAAGAAGAAGTAGCAAAAGGTACAGAAACGGCACTTCGCAAAAAAGCAGGTGTTCCCAAAAAACGCTAAGGGAGTGGAATTTTTATGAAATACGTTTATCCTGCAAAAATTTACGCCGAAACCGGCGGCGGCTACACGGTAGCATTTCCAAATGTAGAAGGGGCTATCGCGCAGGGCGAAAAACTTTTTGACGCTCTAACACTGGCAGAACAAGCTCTTTGTGAAGTTTTGGTAGCGTATGAAAATTTCAAAGCCGGTCGCACTGAAGAAATGACAAACTATATATCTGAACCGGTTGAGAATTTAAATATTGCCGGTACGTCACTTACTTTGATAAAAGCGGATACAGATGCCTACAGACAAAATCCAAGTAAAGACATTGAACTTTGGTACAGCCCGCAGACAAAAAAATATTTCACAATGCTGGGCGATGATAACGCCGAGACAAAATGCACGGCAGAAAAATTGATTAGAAATATTTCCGGAGTGGAGTAATTCAAACTACAAGGCGGCGAAAAAGTTATTGGCGATATTTTCAAGGTACTGACGCTTTTTAAGGACGTCAAGCCACGCGGCGGGAATTTGTTCAGTGCCGTAGAAAAGCCCCGCCATGCCGCCTGCAATAGCGCCGACTGTGTCAGTGTCCTTGCCCAAGTTCACGGCGGTAAGTACGGCGGACTTGTAGCTGTCGGTGTTGAGAAGGCACCAAATAGCCGCCTCAAGCGTTGGAACAACGTAGCCGTAGCTTTTAATCTCGTCTTCCGGCAGTGCGGCGAAGTCGTCAGAAAAAATTCTTTCGTAGACTTTCATAGATTCGGCAAATTTATTCTGCGCGGAGTAAAAATTTTTGGCGTTACGCAAGCCGGCATTAACGGCGTCAGTCAAATTGGAATTGCCGTCCAAAATCTGCGCGGCGACAAAGTAATAAATGCCGCAACCCATTAAGCTGTATTCATGCGCGTGGGTGAGGGCGGAAAGTTCATGAACGATATCAAGCGCGTCACCAATGGTGGCGGCTTTTTTGTATGCGAAAAAAACGGCGGGGAAAATGCGCATAAGCGAACCGTTGCCGTTGGAGCGAACGTCATTCATACCGCAGGAAGAAGGAGGAGCGCCGGCAATAAAGTTGTCAATCGCGGCGCCGGTCGTGTTGCCGCAGTCAAAAGTTTCGTCATTGGCGGTAAATTTATCTTCCTTAAGCCAGCGTACGAAATTTTTCATAATGTCGTTGGCGTCGAACTTTTTCAAGCGCGCAATACTTTCCATAGCGGCAATGGTCAAGCTTGTATCGTCCGACCACGTGCCGATTGGTTGACGCCATGCGCCGTTACTCCTCATGCCGGTGACGGGATTTTCTTTAAGTTCATAGCGCGAATAAAATTCAACGGGTACGCCGAGTGCATCACCTACGGCAAGACCGAGCAACGCGGATTTAACGTTTTCATTAGTCAGCATAAATTCAACCTCCTACATAGATTTAACCATTTCAAGAGAGACGTAATTTAATATTTTAAAAAAGTCGGAGCCGTCGATAAAGTCGCGCCCTTTGACAAAGCCGGCTTTAGTTAAAATTTTAGCAAGTTCGCGGTAAAACATTACGGCGATAATAAAAATTTTTTTGCCGCGTGACATTGACATAGAGTTAAGCAGTTTGCGAATGGCGTTGCCTTCATAAAACGAAATGGTAGAGTAAACTTGTCACGTCGCCGCTTTTACGTGCGAACTTTACAAAGATATTATATCGCACGGGAAAATTTAATCTTTGGCGGGTGAAACAGTAATTAAAAATGTTTTGGTTAAGAAATTGGCAGTCATCATGTTGCGCGACAAAGTTTTCTAACGTCGGTGCCGTTTTAAATTTCGGAAACCGCCGCCGAAAATTTTTAACATTGTAAACTCTACAGCATTGCTTGACAAGAATTTTTGGCAAAAAAAAACCTTCACGAAGAAGGGTAAAAAAACTTTTATGGTGTAAAAAATGGAGTTGCTTAAGTAATAATGCGCAAAATTATATTTGTATTCGGCAGTTTAGTCAACCGATAATTTTTTTGCAATGAATCAGCCGATAATTTTTTTGGCGCCTAAAAAGCGCGGTCGCCAATATTCATTGCTGAGCGCATCAATGCGAATACCTTTGCTGGAAGACGCATGCATAAAATTTCCGCCGCCGACATAAATTCCGCAGTGCGAAGGTCCCGGCTCGTAAGTTGAGAAGAAAACCAAATCGCCGGGTTCAAGTTGGGAAGGCGAAACAGATTTACCGAGTTTGTACTGTTCATCGGCAAGGCGCGGAATATTAATACCGTGTTGCTTGAAAACGTACTGCAAAAAGCCGGAGCAGTCAAAACCGCTGGGAGTGGTACCGCCGAAAACGTAGGGGACGCCGATATAATTTTTGCCGGTCGCCACGATTTTTGCACCTTGCGCGGCAGTGATAAAAGGCTTGCCGTAAGGCGCGGTGACAGCGCCGCCGGTTCGTGTCGTGTCTACGTAAACGGCAGATTTATTCGTACTTGCCGAAGACGTTACGGGGATATCGGATAGCTTACGTCCTGCAACGGGCGGAGTTTTTTTCAGTACGCGCCACGTTGCATTGGTGACAACGCCGGTCACGGTAAGTTTTTGATCCTTTTGAAAAGCAGACACGGCTTTTTCGGTTTCCGCGCCGTAAACGCCGTCAAATTCGGTGATATTGTAGCCGATTAGATAAAGTTTTTTCTGCAAAGTTAAAACGTCCCTGCCGGTGGAATTTTTTGAAAGAGTCGGGGAAGCGAAAACCAAACTGTTGGCTGAAAAAATTATAAGTGCAAGCATCATCAGAGTTTTAAATTTCATAAGAAATCCTCCGACGAATCAGGGTCGGGGATTAAAGCGCGTCTTATGGAAGTGTGGTGCCTATCCCTTCCCTAAATTAGATTGAAAGAAAATTTTTGACGCGGGTTAATGTACTTTGTTAAAAAAAATTCTTCGTCGAGAATGTGGGCGGCAACGTTTACCCTAGAATCGGCGGGCAATTCGTCATCAATAATTTGAACTTCGCCTTCGTACCTGCCGAAATTGGAATTGTCAACGGTAATGTCGCCGAAAGTGCGAACCTTAGGCGAATCGTCCGGCTTAATATCAGCGCCGAGAGATTTTAAAAATTGACGTCCTTCAACTGCGCGAATGACAGACTTAGCAACGTCAGGACGCCGCGTGAAAGTTTTACTTAAAAGCTCCTTTGTAATTTCGTCGTCCGTCAACATCTGCGCGGTCAAAATGACTTCGTCGCCTTCAACCTTTGAAATTGCCGTACATTCGTCAAAAGTTGGCATGCCATCGCCGATAATGATAAAATCCGTGCCGAGTGCCGCCAAGTATCGCGCGGACAGGTCAGCGGAAAAATTCCTGCAATCCTCCAACGTCGTAAGCCCTTCACCGAGTGGGGGACGTCTTTTGCCGTCAAGCGTAGGAATGAAAGCGCCTGCGGCAATGCCGAAATTATGCAAAATTTTGTTTTGATGAATAAAAAAATATGAGTCCAGTCCCGTATAGGGGCGGGGATAAAAATTATGCAGGGCTGTCATGTTATCAAAATTTGCGTCGAGATTTTTCAGCTCCGTCAGTAAATCTTCAGTGACGGTGGAAGCGTTGAGCTGAATTTTTCGCGTTTGACTTAACTGCGCAATTCGCGGTGCGGCGAATCCGTCGTCAAGTCGCGGCGTCACAACTTCTAAATCAAAAATCGGCGAATCTTCGGACGAAACATCTAAGATAATTTCAAAATTAAAATTATCCTTATCAGCCGCCGTAGTGAGAATAGTTAAGAGGTCGTCCCAAAAATGATCTGATTCTGCGGCTTCGGGTATCTGCGCGGAGGTGAACAGATACGTCATGCCGAGTGAAGAGGCAAACTTAATCAGTTCAATATTTTCTTGAACGGTGTAACCGAGTCCCGCGTAAACCGATATTCCCTTCTGCATCTAAGCTTGCTCCTTTCTGTTTTTGGATCGATAGTGGATAAATCGATGGATCGATAGTGGATAGATCGATGGATCGATAGTGGATAGATCGATGGATCGATAGTGGATAGATCGATGGATCG
>JAFTEG010000088.1 GCA_017453765.1 Selenomonadaceae bacterium | reverse complement strand
TGAAATTGTACGATGAAATTTATAAAATGAACTTTCCAAACATTTTAACCGGTCACGAACAAGGCGCGGTACATGCGGCGGACGGTTACGCGCGGGCGTCCGGCAAAGTCGGCGTTGTCATTGCCACTTCAGGTCCCGGCGCGGCGAATTTAATTACCGGCATTGCTACCGCGAATATGGATTCAATTCCAATCGTCTGTATCACGGGACAGGTTGCCAATCCCGCAATAGGCAAGGACTCTTTTCAAGAAGTCGACGTCTGCGGAATTACCACGCCGATTACTAAGCACAACTACCTTGTAAAAGACGCCGACGAACTGCCGCGCGTCGTCAAGGAGGCTTTTTTTATTGCGCGTACCGGCAGACCGGGTCCGGTTTGTATCGACATTGCCGCAGACGTTTTCAACACGGAAATTGATTTTAACTACCCCGATGAAGTCAATCTGCGCGGCTACACCGGCGAAAATCCCGTTGACAAAAAATCCGTTGCGGAAGTTGTCACGGCGCTTGAAAATTGCGAACGTCCCTTAATCTTCGCAGGCGGCGGCGTTATCTCGTCCAACACGTCCGACATTCTGCGTGAGGTTTTGGATATACTCGGCTGTCCCGTCACGTCGACAATGATGGGTATCGGCGCGATTGAACCGGAGCGCGACGGCTACTTAGGTTTTGCCGGTATGCACGGCGCTTACGGCGCTAATATGGCTATTCAAAGTTGCGATTTACTTATCGGCGTCGGAATGCGTTTCAGTGACAGAGTGACAGGCAAGGTTGCGGAGTTTGCGCCGAATGCAAAGATTGTACACTTTGAACTTGACCCTGCGGAGATTAATAAAAATGTTCAAGTCGATTACAAAGTTTTGGGCGATTTAAAAATTTCCCTGCCGATTCTGCGTGATAAACTTAAAGCGTCGTCGATAAACTTCACTGAAAAATTTGCCGGCTGGAAAAATCAAGCGCTTGCTGAAGGCGCCAAGCACCCTTTCACCTACACGCCGCAAGATGACGTGATTAAACCCGGCGCACTCATTTCACATATAAGCGAAATTGCCGATGACAATACCATTGCCGTGACGGACGTTGGACAACACCAAATGTGGGCGGCACAATTTTTCAAGGCACGTGCGCCGCGACAATTTTTAACAAGCGGCGGTCTCGGTACAATGGGTTTCGGTCTTCCTGCCGCTATGGGCGCCAAGCTTGCCTGTCCAAAGAAAAATGTTATCTTATTCACCGGCGACGGCTCCATTATGATGAATATTCAAGAGCTGGCGACGCTTGCTGACAATAACATTGACGTGAAAATTGTCGTCGTGCATAATTTTATTTTAGGCATGGTCGGGCAATGGCAACGGCTTTTTTATAATCACCATTATTCGGCGTCGGAATTGAAATTAAAGCGTGACCTTGTGAAAATCGCGCAGGCTATGGGCATTCGCGGCTACAGGTTGACTAAGGCGGAGGAGCTTGACTACGATTTAACGGAAATTTTATATTCAAAGGGTCCCGTGCTGGTTGACGTTTATGTACCGCAGGAAGAAAATGTAATTCCAATGGTGCCGGGCGGCAAACGCCTTGACCAAATGGTTTTGGGGGATTAAGGATTTAGAATTAAGGATTAAGAATGTAGGATTAAGAATGTAGAATTAAAAATTAGCTGTCGGGCTAACAACTATCGATCCATCGATCCATCGATCTAAAATGAAAGGGTGCGCGTAAATGGGTTTCAGGGACATCAGCATTAAGAAAAAATTCACGCTTTTAACATGCGTCGTGGCAATTTTTATGTTGCTTATATCCTTTGCGGGATATTTCAACGCGTCGCGGGAGCTGAATCAAAGTTTATCTACCGAAGTGACGGTTACAATGCAAAATGCCGCGTCTGAAATGGACGGCTGGCTTTCACAAAGAATTGCCGTTGCAGAGTCACAAGCTACGTTGATGAGTAATTTTAACGGCGATTTCAGCCGCATGAAGGCTAAAGAAAATATGTCGCTTGCCTCCTTCGATAAATTCATGGTTGATATGGGTATCGGCTTGGAGGACGGCACTTTCACAAGCTACCAGCTCGGATTGACTAAACTTGACCCGCGCACTCGAGGCTGGTACACCGATATGAAAGGTTCAAGCAACGCTTACAATGTCACTGACCCCTACGTTGACCAAAACACGAATCAAACTTTGGTATCTCTTATTGCTCCGATTAAAAACGGCGGTACGTTTGTCGGTGCAGTTTGCGCAGATATCGGCTTGGACATTTTAAGCGAAAAAGCGAATGAGCTTAAATATCGCGGCGTAGGTTTTGCCACGTTCATGGACGCCGCAGGTAACATAATAGCTACGTCAGACCCTAACTTAAAAAACACCAAAAACCTTCAAGAAGTTATGGACACGCCGGAACATTTCAACGAAGTTTTGACAGTTGACGAAGGTAATTTTGTCTGCAAATTCGGCAACGATGAATCTGTTTTCGGTTGGGCAACAATTCCCAGTACAAAATGGATTGTCGGCATTATCATTCCGTACGATTCGGTTTTCGGCGTACTCGGTCATATTAAAATTCTTTTCGCCGTTATAACCGTTATCTGCGTCATTGTTATAACTTTATTCTGCATTAAAATTTCCAACGCGATAACCGAGCCGGTACTTCAACTTGAAAATCACGCTAAGCAGTTGGCGCAGGGCAATTTGAAGTTGCAAAATATTCCCGTCGGCGGCACTGATGAAATAGGTTCACTGACAGACGCCTTTAACACGATGAGTAATAACCTTCGCAAGCTGATTCAAAAAATGTTGACTACGGCGGAGCAGTTGGCGGCGGCAAGCGAACAACTTACCGCAAGTTCTACGCAATCTGCAAATACTTCCGTGCAGGTTGCCGAAACGGTTGCGGAAGTCGGCGGCGATATCACTAAGCAAATGCAGGATATTGAAGGCGCGAAAAAGAGTATCGAGGTTGTCTCCGGAGATATTCAAGTTGTTGCCGATAAAGCCGTAAGAGTCGCGTCCACTTCCGAAAGTACCGCCAAAGCCGCGCAGACCGGTGAAGAGCTTATGCAAGAGGCCATTGCCAAGATGAACAGCATTGAAAAGAGCGTACTTGCCAGTGCGGAAGTTGTTGAACGTCTCGGCGAAAGTTCAAAACAAATCGGTCAAATTGTCGAGGCAATTTCTGAAATTGCGGATCAAACTAACCTGCTTGCACTTAACGCGGCGATTGAGGCGGCGCGCGCCGGTGAACACGGTCGCGGTTTTGCCGTTGTATCGGAGGAAGTTCGTAAGCTTGCTACGGCGTCGCAGGAATCGGCGGAGCAAATTCGTGACAGAATTTCTTCCATTCAAAAATCTACCGAAGAGGCTGTAGAGTCGATGAAAGGCGGCACGCAGGACGTTGTTGCCGGTACTGAAGCTATTCGCGAAGTCGGCGTACAGTTCAAAGAAATTATGCGTATGGTTGACGGCATTAAGGACGAAATTAAAGGCATCAATCAATCTGTCAAAACGGTTTCGGACGGCGCGGTTGAAATTCTCGACGCTACGACTTCGATTGACAATGCAAGTCAGGCTACGAATAAACGCACGCAGGCTATTTCTTCAGCTACGGAAACACAATCGGCGTCCAATCAGGAAATTGCGGCGGCGGCGCAGTCACTTTCTCACCTTGCTGCTGATATGCAAGCCGCTATCGGTCAATTTAAGGTTTAGTGAAGAGTGAAGAGTAAGGAGTGAAGAGTAAGGAGTGAAGAGTACTCCTAACTCCTAACTAAAAAAGTCCGTTTCAAAAATTGAGACGGGCTTTTCTTTATGGAAAGGATTAGGTTACGTTCAAAGTTTATTCGTTCGCGCAGATTTTACTTGTTCGCGTCGATTTTACTTTTTTGCGTTCATTTTAATTTTACTTTTTAGCGTCAGCCATGAACTGCGTCAGAGTTTTGCCGCCGACTCCCCAGTTGTCGGTATCGTTTTCCTTGACAAGGACGTAGAAAAATTTTTCGTCAACGCCCAAAATGTTGCTGGCGGTTTTCGTGAGTTCCGCAATGAGTTTTTCTTTCTGTTCCTTCGTAGGGTGAACAGCGTCGATTGAAATTAACGGCATAAAAAATTCCTCCATTCTAGCTTTCAGCTTACAGCTTTTAGCGATTAATAACCAGTTAATATCGATCTATCGATCCAGCAGCTATCGATCTATCGATCCAGCAACTATCGATCTATCAATTTAACAACAGCGTCACCGACACCTGCGGCAGAGGCGGGGTTTTGTCCCGTGACAAGCCGACCGTCGACAACGACGTTATTGCTCCAATTAGCGGCGGCGTGATGCGTGGCACCGTGTTCAGTCAATTTATCCGCAAGCAAAAACGGTACAATCGCCGTACCCTGCGCCTCGTCTTCTTCGGCGTTGGTAAATCCCGTGACGTTTTTGCCGCTTACAAGATATTCGCCGTTGCTGAGTTTGACATTTACAAGCGCCGCCGGTCCGTGACAAACTGCAGACACAATGCCGCCGTTTTCATAAATTTCACGCGTAACCTTGTCAATCGCCGCACTGTCGGCAAAATCCCACATTACGCCGTGACCGCCTGCAAAAAATATCGCGTCATACTCTTTCGCGTCTACGTCGTCAAGCTTAACCGAATTTTCAAGTTTGCGCTGAAAATTTGCGTCGTCCCAAAACTTTTTGTTAATGGGGTCGTCAAAGTACAAGCTTACGGGATCAATCGGCGGTTTGCCGCCCTTAATCGACGCAAGGACGGTTTCAAAGCCCGCGTCTTCAAACTTCGCCATAGGGTGAGTGAGTTCGCTAAGCCAAAATCCGGTGGGAATGCCGGTCGCGCCTTTCACATTGTTGCTGGTTACAACGCACAAAATTTTCTTCATGCAACTACCTCCAATAAACTGTAATGTAATTTAATAGATTATTTCGTTAGTTTCGCGTTTGTCGTAGAGT
This sequence comes from Selenomonadaceae bacterium, assembly GCA_017453765.1. GTDB lineage: Bacteria > Bacillota > Negativicutes > Selenomonadales > Selenomonadaceae > Quinella. Next base: position 3,745 of record JAFTEG010000088.1, on the reverse strand, counting down.
TTCCAAAATTCCTCTGCAATATTTTTCGGCGCAAATTTTTCATTGGAGCCTATGACGTTTGTAATTTGAACCGTGCCGATATAAATGCCTTTTGCGTTCAAAACCGGCGTCAAGGCTTGAACCATTGCGCGAAGTGCGGCTTTATCCATTGAAAGCGGCAAATATCCTGCGTAGGGTTGCAGTGCGAATCCGCCGCCGGTAATTAAAATAGCGCCGTGTTTTTCGGCAAATTCTTTCGTGTCAAGAAGTCTCACGCAGTTAAAAGCGCCTGCCACGTCCGCAATGTAATGCTCGACTAAATTTTTTGCGCTGATAGTTTCATCTGCAGGCGCGGTAATTCCCACGTTGTAAAAGAGTACGTCCGGCGTACCGAATTTTTCTGTAAGATTTTTAAATGTCGCGGCAAAATTTTCAAAGTCCGAAACATCAGCCGCCTGCGTTTCGACTTCAATATTTTTTTCGGCAAAAGTCTTTTTGTATTCAGCAAGATTTTTTTCACTGCGCGAGATTAAAACCACTTGAAAATTTTCTTGCGCAAATTTTTCCGCAACGCCGTTACCTAGACCTCTGCCCGCGCCTACTACAAAAATTTTCTTCATGCAACTACCTCCAAAAAGCTGTAAAGTTTATGTGAAAAAATTGGAATAACGTAAATCAGTTATTAAATATTAAAAATTACTCAACACTGATTAATTAAATATATACATCGGCTTTTGCAAATAAAACCGCGTTGCCGGAAATTTTCACGCGGTCGCCTGCAATTTCGCAAAACAATATGCCGCCGCGCTCGGACGCTTGATAGCACGTCAAAAAGTTTTTGTGCAGTTTATCAGCCCAAATCGGCGCAATAAGACAATGTGTCGAACCGGTAACGGGGTCTTCGGCTATCTTTATCTTCGGCGCAAAAATTCGTGACACGCAGTCAAAATTTTCATCGCCACTTTTAGCCGTCACTGCCTGAATCAAGCCGTTAAGATTTTTCAGCTTTTCAAAATTCGGCGTGAGATTTTTAACTTTTTCGGCGCTGTCAAGAATCATCAGCAAATCGCGGCTTAAGTACGCCTCCAAAACATTTTCGCCTATCGCGTCGCACATCTCATCTGTCACGGGAATTTTTTTATATTCATACGCGGGAAAATTCATTTCAAAAAGGTTTTCGCGCCGCGTGACTGAAAAATTCCCGCGCAGAGTTTCAAAGTTAATTTCGCTTAAATCCCTTTCAATCTGCGTAAAAATTATAAAAGCCGTTGCCAGCGTCGCGTGTCCGCAAAAATCAATTTCACCGGCGGGAGTAAACCAGCGCAATTTGTAACCGTTATTCTTTCTTAATTTGTAACCGTCATTTTGTCGTACGGCAAAGGCAGTTTCAGACAAATTATTTTCACGCGCGATATTTTTCATAATCTCATCGGCGGGGAAATTTTCAGCCACACAGACCGCCGCAGGATTGCCGGAAAAAATTTTGTCCGTGAAGGCGTCAACAATAAACTGAATCATTGAATCACTCCCAAAAGTTTTTCCGCATTTTCAGCATAAATTTTTTTTGTTAAGTCGCGGTCGTCCAATGCCTCATCAAGCGCCTTTTTCTTGTCAAGCAAAATCTGCGCGGGGACATAGGGATAATCACTGCCGTAGACAAGGTGATTGTCGTCGGTAATTTTTAAAAGCATGTCCATTTCCTCCGGCATCGGGTCGCCGGCTAAGTCGAAGTACATTTTTTTCAGCCCTTCCGCAACTTCCGTCGGTTTCATCATACCCATACCGGCTAACATTTTGAACATTGCCTCTGCGCGTTGTTTCATATACGGCAGGAAGGATCCGCAATGCGGCACTACAAATTTTATGTTGGGGTAGCGGTCAAAAGTTTTGTTCGCCAAAAGATTTAAAACTGCACGCGTCGTGTCGGCGGGATATTCAAAAAGCGCCATGACTTTGCCTGTTACCACGTCAATGCGCGGCAAGGCAGGTGCGGGGCTCGGGTGCAGTATGACAAGGGCTCGGCGTGCGTCCAACTCTTTGAAAATCGGGTCAAGCCTTTCATCGCCTAAGTAAACGCCGTCCGAATTGCTTGCAAGCTTCACGCCCAACGCGCCCAGCGTCGACATGGTGTAGCGTATCTCGTCGACTGAACCTTCCACGCTCGGCGTCGGCAGTACCGCAACAAAGCCGAATCTGTCGGGATAAATGCGGCAGAGTTCGTACATTTCATTGTTAATTTTTCGTGCCACGTCGCAAGCAACTCTTTCACCTACCGCGCTGTTGTAAATGTGGGGCGTCGGCATTGAAAGTACGGTAAAATCAATTCCCGCGTCGTCCATAAATTTTAAGTGCGCGTCCACCGTCCATTTCGGCAGGGGAAAACCTTCCTCCGCTTGCGCGTCTATTTCTAATCTTTTCAGCCCTTCTACGTACGAAGGCAATATCGGGTGCGCGTGAAAGTCAACCTTTCGCGTCGAAAAGCTTTCTGTCATGTTAAACGCTCCAAAACTTCCCAGCGCCACTGCAACGGCGCCGATACCTGCCAATCTTAAAAAGGATCTTCTACGCATTCTCATAAGAGTTTACCTTTAATCGAGTTTTTAATCTTTAATCGAGTGGGTTAATCGTGATATATTCAAAAAGCGAAACTTTGTCGAATATCAATTCCGCCAATTTGCTTCGACTTGCAAAAGTTTAATTTAAATGATTATTTTTCGCGTAACCAATGGCGTCGTTTAAAATTTCTTCGTCGGTCATTCCTTCAAAAAGATGCTCGCGGCGCCATTCGGTATAATCTGCCGGCATTTTTCGCCCTTCGTCAATCAAACTTGAGATAAATTCCATTGCGTTGAAATATCCGAAATTATCTATCAAACACTTTGTCGCCAATTTTGATAATTCTTCAATCGGGATATCTTTTTGAATGTCAGACATTGCCGTACACCTCCACAAAATTTATCGGGTTTGTGATAATGATTTTATCAGATGAATATCTGAGCAACTTTTTATCGACAGTTACAAAATAGTCACAATCAGCCAAAATTGCGCTCGCAATATGATAAGCGTCTTTAGGTTTTATTCCTGCGGCAATTATTTCTTCGGATAGAATTTTTAATTTCTCGGAAAAATCAACACCAATGTAAATTTTTCGGTATGTTTTTAGGAAAAAGTCAATGGCATCACGTTGCCTATGATTCTTCTTTCGATAATTTTCATAGTGCAACATAAATGACGTTGCTAATTCAATATTTCCTTGAACGATTTCCTTTTGAATATAAATAATGTTTCTTAATTCCGGCATTACATTTTCATCAGTTTTTTCATCGAATTGCCGATTAAAGCAACACATATCCAAATATACTCTCAAAATATCTGCTCCTTACAATGCGGCACCGATTTTAAAAGCCGTGTCGCCGAATACGGAATTTTCAACAGCACTGCGGTAGCCGCAACCCGTCGCCAAAACTTGACCGACGTCCTGCCACTCCATATATCTGACTAACGTTTCATAATGCGTCTTAAGCGCGGTGAACGTCCAATCAGCCGTATTCCACGCCGTAGCAAGCAGGATAGATTTTTTGCCGTGAAGTCTGCCGGTACGCGAATAAAATCTGTCAATGACCGTTTTTAACTGCGCGGAAAAACCGAAGTAGTAAAGCGGCGTCACAAGTACAAGTAAATCAGCTTCCAACATTTTCGGCATAAGCTTTTCTGCAATGGCATCATGAAAAATACAATCGCCGTCCATGCCGCAACGGTCGCAACC
>JAFTEG010000011.1 GCA_017453765.1 Selenomonadaceae bacterium | reverse complement strand
GCTTTTTAGTCTGCGCCTCGACGCCTTTAGCCGCGTCCAAAACCATAACCGCGCTGTCAACCGCCATCAGCGTGCGGTAAGTGTCTTCGGAAAAATCTTGGTGACCTGGCGTATCCAAAATATTTATGCGGTAACCGGCGTAGTCGAATTGCAACACGGAACTTGTCACGGAAATGCCGCGTTGCTTTTCAATTTCCATCCAGTCCGAAACAGCGTGACGTTGCGCCTTGCGTGACTTTATCGAGCCGGCAAGGTGTATCGCGCCGCCGTAAAGCAAAAGTTTTTCTGTCAATGTGGTTTTACCTGCGTCGGGGTGCGAAATTATCGCGAAGGTTCGACGCTTGGCAATTTCTTCAGTAAGTGTCAAAAATTTCACCTCGTATTTATTTTAATGTTACCGTAAAATTATTTTAATGTCACGCCGAATTTTTCAAGTAAATCGGTACGTGATTTAAGTTGAGCTTTGAAATCCGGCAGAATCGGCTCATAGTATTTTTGTGTTTCTTCCGGCATTTTCTTTTTTTTGGTCAGTGAATATTTCACGTAATTCAAAAAGGTTACAAAATCTTCGTCGCTGTATTCGCCTGTATATTCATCGCCGAAAAAATTTTTCAGCCGGTCACTTATTATGTAGCAAAAAGGTCCGCCGTTTCTCGGTTGAAAAAGTGAAAGCGTCGAATCAATGTAAGTTATCTCCATATCGCACAGATTGTTCAAGGCATTTTGGCAAGCTGTCAAGTAGCACGAACGCGGTATAAATATCACTTGCGAATTTTCTTTAATAAAAATCATATTGTGCGCGCAAGAACCAATAGTCGACGCAAAACTTTCACAGTTCGCCAAAATATTTAATTCAGTTTCAAGGTCAAGTTTGCCGGGTAAAATAATTTTGTAGCCCTTCGACTCAAAATATTTAGCCAATCTCTCTTCGCCAATTTGATGTATGCCATGAAAAAAATAATATTTCTTATCCTCAAGCGGCATGAAATTTTTCTGCGCGTAATTTCTTATGCGTTCAATGGTTTCACGGTACTCAGCAGTAAAAAATATTGTTTCTGATTCAGAATCACAAAAAAAGGATTCGTCCGGCAAAATTATATTTTGAAATTTTGTCGGTCTTAAAATTTGGCGAAGTTGAGATGTGTCAACGTCCAAAATTTGAAGTACCTTCAAAAAGTTAGGCTCCACCCCCCCCTTCATGGGGAGACAGACAAGCGGATATTTCTTTAAATATTTTTTATAAACGTCACTTTGCAAAAACCAAATGCGTTTCAAATTATCGGTGATACAATGTCCCCAAACATAAAAAAACATTCCGAGATAAATAACCGTTTCCGGCGAATAGGCAATATCTTCGTTTGGTGTATAAGCCCCGCCCACATTACTCTTTAAAAAACTGCTTTTTATGTAATTATTTTTTTCGTCAACTATCCCTCCGAAACCCCAATTCCAATCGCCGCTTAATGCTTTGTGCGGCAGAATCGTAGCGTTTTCAATGATTCTGAAATGTAATTTTTTATCATAAAAATGATTTTCATAAAGCTGGTTGCCGAAGTAATCTTTATTGTAAAGTCCGTCGCAGTTTATCAAATTTTAACCTCCTGCTAAAATTTTTACGCCGATATTTTAAACGGCTTTAATGAAGTTAGCAAGTTTAATGAAGTTATCAAGTTTACGCCGTATGAAAGGGCGCAAAAAAAATTCGGACTGAACATTCAATCCGATTTTTTTAATTAGCTTCGTAAGGGCGAATGCGTAAGGTTAAATAGTGCGCCGCGCAGATTTTTTTGCACTGTTCAATTTCATCGGGCGGCGTGACTTTATCGACAATCGTCATTACAACGTGCGGCACGACAGCTTTCATTTTCTCCGCGAAATCGAACATTGCCGCGTAAGCCTGAAAGCCGAATTTTGACCGCGTAATTTGCAGGTACCTTTCAGCAGTCGCCGCGTTTAAGCTGATTGACGCCACGTCCAAAATATTTTTAAATTCCGCCGAAATGTCGCGTCCGTGTTCAAGGTTGCCGAGACCGTTTGTATTAAGGCGCGTTGAAATTTCAGGGTGCGTCGCCTTGACGTAGCGCAAAAGTTCAGTCAACACGTCAAGCCTTATGGTAGGTTCGCCGAAACCGCAGAATACAACTTCACTCACGAAGTCGAAGGGTACGGCGTCCAATTCGGCTTTAACTTCGTCCGCAGAAGGTTCACGCTCCAGCCACAAACTTTTTTCAGCCGTCATAACTTTTTTGTCACGCAGGCAGAAGGCGCAGTCATTATTACAGCGATTCGTAAGATTTATGTAAACGCCGCGCAGATTCGTCGCGTCCGCTTTAAAACTTTCGGCGATTGAAAAATATTTGCCGCCTTTTGTTGTATAAACTATCACAAAATTTCTCCTTAGGTTTTAGGGGTTAGCTTTTAGAACTTCTGTTCCCTGTTCCCTAATCCCTCTTCCCTAGTTTACGTCCACGCTTACAACGCCGTCAATGCGTTTAATCGCGTCCACAACAATAACGCTTTTCAAGCCGCGATGGTTGTAAACTTCAAAGTCAATGCACAAAATATCCGGGTGATCTTCATCAGCCGTAGCCTTGACGCCGCGCACTTTCAACTGCAAATCGTCAATGCATGAACTTATATGCATAAGCTGACCTGGCTTATCACGCGTCCGAACTTTCAAGTACAAATTTTGCTCATGCATAACCCATTCGTCAATGCGTGACAGCGTGCCGAGAGTCGCAAAAATCAAGCCGGTAGTGAAAAGCGCGCCTGCATAATAACCTGCACCTACTGCAAGCCCGACGCCTGCAACTACCCAAAGACAAGCCGCCGTAGTCAAGCCGGTTACGTTTAAGCCTTCCTTCATAATCGCGCCGGCGCCGAGAAAGCCTATGCCGCTTACAACTTGTGCCGCCAAACGCGCAGGGTCAGCATTGGTACGCCCTTCGACGTTGAAATAAAGCGCTTCACTCAAAACCATTATCAGGCAGGAGCCGAGACAGACTAAAACATTTGTGCGAAGACCGGCAGATTTTCGCCGACTTTGACGCTCATAGCCTATGATGCCGCCCAAAACGCAGGAAAGCGCCAGCCTAAAGAAAAGTTCCAATTCAGAAACCAAAAATTAACGCCTCCCTTTTTAGATCGATAGTGGTTGGATCGATAGATCGATAGTGGTTGGATCGATAGATCGATAGTGGTTGGATCGTTAGATCGATAGTGGTTGGATCGTTAGTTGACCATCGATCCATCGATCCGATAACCATCGATCCATCGATCCATCGATCCGATAACCATCGATCTATCGATCTATACTAAGCATTGCAAGAAACATAGACATAATTTCTTGACCGTAGTAATTTCCCGGTACCGCCCAGCGTCCGTTTAAATCTGACCAATTTGTAAGCGTGCGACTGCCGTAAACTTTGCGAACAATGTCATAGCGCGGGTCTACAAGCGGCGTCACGGGTCTGCGCGTCGACGTGTAAGCTAAAAGGTGCTGAATATGCGCACGTACGCCGAGTTGCGCGGTAGGGAAGTAGCCGCCTCTTACGCCGCCGCCGGTCGTGCCGAGCCCGCAGAAGTTATTTTGCTCCGGTACAACATCGCCGCCGTAACGGAAAAATCCCGTCTCCTTAAGCGCCTGCGCAAAGGCAACGTCGGGACGAATGCCCTCACGTCCTGCCTCTTCGTAGTAGTAGGCGACAATTTCTTCGGGGGAGACGGTGATTTTGGGATTGGGATTATTTCTTAAAAGATATTCTACGCATTGTTCTTGACTTGCTATCGGCGTGCCGATTATCGAAGTATCAGCCGCAGAAGTTGTTTTCGGTACATTAATATCAGGGTACGAAGAATTTGCGCGGTAGTCATTTCTAATGGCGCCGTAGTTGTAGCCGGAATACCTGCTGTCAGTGTTGGCTCTATCGCCGTGTCTAAGGTCTGACGAAGAAATAGCCTTAATTTTCGGGTCGTGTATCCTGCCTTCGCCTGTACTCATCGGTAATGAAATTGCAAATGCGCCAATTAAAAACGCCGCCGTAAATTTTTTTATTCGTACACTATTCAAAAAATCCACCTCATTTTTTAGTGTCGGCAAAATATTTCCGACGTTGATTAACTAACTGAAAAAATTTTACACCAATAAATTTTTTATGTCAATTAATTGTAAGATTCAACTTTTTGGTGCAATTTTCAGTAAGTTTACAGATTAGAATTTAGGGAGCAGGAATTAGGTCGCGAAAAAAATTCTCTTCCCTCTTCCCTGTCCCCTATTCCCTAAAAATTTTTCTTGACTTTTGAAAGGCGGCGTGATATACTGCGCGGCGTTGGGGACGTAGCTCAGCTGGGAGAGCATCAGGTTCGCAATCTGGGGGTCGAGGGTTCAATCCCCTTCGTCTCCACCAACTAACTTTGAAATTAATTTTGAGGGAGCTTTCGTTTGTACGACGGCTCCCTTTTGGCGTTTATATACAATGCGTAATTAAAAAATATTCACTGTTCACTATTCACTATTCACTATTTACTATTTACTATTTACTACTTACTACTTACTATCATGAACATAAAAATTTATACGGACGGCTCTTGCATAGGCAATCCCGGCGCAGGCGGTTATGCGGCAATTATACTTTATGAAGACGGGCGGCGCGAAGAAATTATCGGCGGCGAAAGTTTCACGACTAACAATCGCATGGAATTAATGGCGGCTATCATTGCACTTAGAAAAATTTCCCCGCATGATAACGCCGAACTTTTCACTGACAGCACTTACTTGAAAAATGCCTTCACACAAAATTGGCTGGATAATTGGAAAAAGAACGGCTGGAAATCTTCAAAAAAAGGCGCCGTTAAAAATCAAGACCTTTGGAAGGAACTGGACTTTTTAATTTCCCATCTCAATGTTACTTTTCATTGGGTTAAAGGTCACGCGGGAAATAGTTTGAATGAACGTTGCGACAAGTTGGCACGTGAAACGGCTAATAAAATTAACGCACAATCTGCGCGGTCGGAAAATTTTAATACGCCGACTGAAAATGTTAAACCTCAATCAGAAAATGTGTCGACTGATGAAAACGGCAGAACGTGGAGCGGTAGCCAATTACTTTTATTTGACGAGTAGGAAGGGAGTTAAAATTGAAAGTCGGAAAAATATTTTTAGGCATAACTTTAGCGCTAATGATGACGGCGAAGGCTGAAGCGATAAACGAATATCAAGCAGTCAGCGAAATTCCGCAGGCATCGGCACCGATAACAACATTGACTTCGGAAAATTCCGGCTTAAATCCAAATTACACCGTGCCGCTGATTCAAGGTTCGCGCCCTGTACCGGCAGGCGACGCCTTACCGAACGTCACGGCAACTTCCGCAGTGGTTATCGAGGCGTCAACCGGTCACGTCATTTATTCACGCAACGCCGATAGAAAAATGTTTCCTGCAAGTACCACGAAAATGATGACGCTGATAATGGCGCTCGAATCCGGCAGAATGGACGAAGTTGTTACGGTCGGTCCCAATGCTGACGGCGCGGAAGGTTCAACACTTTGGCTTAATTCCGGCGAACATATTCCCCTGCGTGAACTTTTGCACGGTATGATTATGGTTTCCGGCAACGACGCCGCCATTGCCATTGCCGAACACCTTGACGGCAGTGTTTACCAATTCGCTCAACATATGACGCAAAGAGCTCATGAACTCGGTGCAACGTCTACCAATTTCACAAACCCGCACGGTCTGCCGGACGATAACCATTACACTACCGCGCACGATTTAGCCCTGCTTGCCGCCTACGGTTACAAGCTTGCAGAATTTGAAGATATAGTCACGGCTAAAGAGAAGTCTTACGATTGGATTCACGACTTTCCAAAAATCCTGCGCAGTGAAAATCAAATGCTTTGGCTTTATCGCGGCGGCAACGGCATTAAAACCGGCTACACCGACAAGGCGGGGCGTTGTCTTATCAGCGCGGCGAAACGTGACGGCATTCAGATTATCTCCGTAGTTTTGGACAGCGAATATATGTGGAATGATTCAATCCTGCTGCTTGACTACGGCTTTCAGAATGTGAAGTTTGAAAAGTTGGTTAAAGCCGGCGAAGTTGTAAAAAATATTCCCGTTATGTCAGGCAGGCGTAAATCCGTGCAAGTGAAAACTACCGGTGAAATTGTTATGCCGATTTTCGGCAACGACGCGCCGCACGAAGTGGTTTACGACTTGCCGAAGGTTTTAAATGCTCCCGTCACCAACGGTCAAAAAGTCGGCAAAGTTCGCGTTATGTACGACGGCAAAGAGGCGGCGTCGACTGATATCATTGCTACCGCTGACATTGAGCAGAAATCTTTCTTCAGATTGTTTTGGGAAAAAATTAAAAGTTTCTTCGCATAAGTTTAAAAAGTTTCTTCGCATAAATTAAAATAAAAATACCGCGCGACATTACCAAAATTTGAATTGGTGCCGAGCGGTATTTTTTTTAGTCATTAATTTTCAAAGTAAAGTTTAATCTTCAAAATCAAAAAGTTTTTGTTGAACGGTTTTTGTACCGGGATAAGTCACGCCCATATGATTGTAACCGGCTTCCGTGACGACGCGACCGCGCGGAGTGCGCATGATAAAGCCGAGTTGCAGAAGGTACGGTTCATAAATATCCTCAATAGTTTCACGTGTTTCACTGATTGACGCGGCGATAGTCTCAAGACCGACGGGACCTCCGCGAAATTTTTTTATCATGGCGTCAAGCATTCGCCTATCCGTATGATCAAGTCCCGCGCTGTCAACTTCCAACGTCTGAAGTGTACGTGCGGCAACTTCTTCAGAAATTATCGTACTGCCTTCAACCTCTGCAAAATCGCGTACCCTTTTCAAAAGTCTGTTGGCAATGCGCGGCGTACCGCGTGAACGGCGTGCAATTTCTTCAGCGCCTTTATCGTCAATGGCAATGTGAAGAATCTGCGCGGCGCGGGTTATAATTTCTTTAAGCGCGTCGACCGAATAATATTCAAGCCGCGAAATGACGCCGAATCTGTCACGCAACGGCGGAGACAATGCTCCTGCCTTAGTAGTAGCACCAATCAGCGTAAACGGCGCAATGTCAAGGCGAATACTGCGCGCAGATGGTCCCTTGCCTATGATAATGTCAAGCGCGAAATCTTCCATTGCCGAATACAAAATTTCTTCAACCTGCCGACTAAGGCGGTGAATCTCGTCAATAAATAAAACGTCGCGCTCCTGCAAATTCGTAAGCAACGCGGCTAAATCGCCCGACCTCTCAATCGCGGGACCGGACGTAGGGCGAAAGTTCACGCCCAATTCATTCGCAATAATCCCTGCCAGCGTCGTCTTGCCGAGTCCCGGCGGTCCATAAAGTAAAACATGGTCAAGCGCTTCACGGCGTGACAGTGCCGCCTTTACGAAGACGGACAAATTTTGTTTCGCCTTGTCCTGCCCGATGTATTCTGCCAATCTGCGCGGACGTAAACTGTACTGCCAATCGTCGGCGCTTTGTTCGTCCGTCGCAATTATTCTTTCGTCCATAAAACTCCTTTTTAGGGAGTAGGGAATAGGGAGTAGGGAGTAGTCACTAACCCCCAGCCCCTAGCCCCTAGCCCCTAACTCCT
>JAFTEG010000087.1 GCA_017453765.1 Selenomonadaceae bacterium | reverse complement strand
TAATTTTTTTCGGTAAAATTTAAAATGCCGGAAGGGAAAATAAATTCTTCGCCGCAAAGATAAATATCATTAATCTTGCCTTCGTCGAGAATATCCAATAAATCTTCAATGTCAAAGGCAACGTTATCAACCTTCGCCAAAATTTCACGGTCTGAAGTATACTCTTTCAAACGGTTAAGGCGTTCGGTGCGCCACGCAATTTCTTCAGGGTCTGTACCCAAATAATCGACGCCAAAAATTTCACAAAGCGCCCTGCCGTTATCTTGATTTTCGTCCAATTCATAAACTTTTGCCGCCTCTTCGTCGCAGTGCCAATCTTTCAACCATTTCAAAAGTGTTCCGTCTTTGAAATACTTCAAAATCAATTCCAAATCAAAATTTTCGCGAAGTCCTTCCATGTCGCGAACTTCTACGCCTTCTTTCATTACCAGTGGCTCACGCTTTTTCCTAGCCCACATAAAATGCACCTGCCAAAACTTATTAAAATCTATGAAAAAATTTTTTGTGTAATCTTTTTAACCTACTTTCTTTTGGCGCAAAAGAAAGTAGCAAAGAAAACATAGCGGCATTAAGTGCGTCCACATTCGGCGTTAAAATATTTTAAACGTTAATTCCGCGATTAACCGTTACGGTAGCATTAATGTTACGAGTCGACGCTGGTTAATGCCGCTCTTTAATTTTAAATTTATCGCGTTGACTTTATTCAGAACTGCCTACGTTGCTTAAAAATTTCGTACATCAAAACTGCGGCGGCGGCAGAAGCATTGAGAGAATTAATTTTGCCTGCCATTGGAATTTTTATCAGCGTATCGCAATTTTCACGCGTCAAGCGGCGCATACCTTTTCCTTCATTGCCGATAACCAAAACAATGCCGCCGGTTAAATCTGCGTCGTAAAAATTATTTTCCGCGTCCATAGCACTGCCGACGATTTTCAAGCCGGCATCGCGCAGATTTTTCAAAGTTTGTGCGACGTTTACAATTTGCGCGACTTTGACGTATTCAACGGCACCGGCAGAAATTTTTGCAACGGTCGGCGTCAAAGACACACTGCGACGCTTGGGAATTATTACGCCGTGAACTCCCGCCGCGTCCGCCGTACGAAGGATAGCGCCGAAATTCTGCGGGTCCTCCAATTCGTCAAGCAAAATTATAAACGGCGATTCATTCTTCGATTCAGCCGCCGCCAAAATTTCTTCAACCGTAGAATAGGCAACCGGCGCGGCTATTGCGATAACGCCTTGATGACGCCCGCTGAACATTTTGTCAAGCTTAGCGCTGTTTGTGAACTCACAAAAAATTCCCGCCTCATTTGCCAAAGCGAGAATTTTTTTTATGGAGCCTTCACTGCCCTGCGCGATAAAAATTTTTCCGATACTTCTTCATGCTTTCAACGCCTCTGTTACGGCGTTGCGTCCGACGATTAAATTTTCTTCCATACAATCACCGCGCAGATTATATCATAGGGAAGAGGGATTAGGAAAGAGGGATTAGCTTGTAGCCGGTATCTTGTAGCTTGTAACGGCTAGGTTTTATT
>JAFTEG010000010.1 GCA_017453765.1 Selenomonadaceae bacterium | reverse complement strand
TTATTGCAAGCGGCGAATCTTTCAATACAACCGGCTCGATTGATAACACGTCAAAGCCGGCAGTCAACATACTTTCAACGTCCGACGCGAAGTCCAAATTTTTATTTGTGTACGTCCCGCGCAGGTAGTAGTTATCGCCACCGCGACTTTGTACCGTCTTCAAAAAATTTTTTACAACAATATCATAACTGCCGCGTCCCTTTAAATCCGGTCGCATGGCGTCGTGAACTTCCCGCCGTCCGTCCAAGCTCAATACCAGCGAAATATTATTGTCATTCAGCCAAGAAATTTTTTCGTCGTCCAATGCAACGCCGTTCGTCGTCAGCGTCAGCTTAATTTTTTTGCCGGTCTCGACTTCACGCCGCCGCACGTACTCGGTGACGGCTTTAACCGTGCGAAAATTTATCAGCGGTTCGCCGCCGAAAAAATCTATCTCGCAATGTTTACGCAGGTACGAATTTTTTATAATGAAGTCAACCGCCGCCTTGCCTACGTCCTCCGACATAACGCCGCGATGACCGTAACTGCCGCCTGCACCGAAACAGTACTTACAGCGCAAATTGCAATCCTGCGCGACCATAAGGCATAAACTTTTCACCACGCCGACGCTTTGAAATGTTGGCGGTACGTCCATATCCGCTGAAAAGAGTTGTCCCGCCGCTTTAACCTCGTCCAATTCGGTAAGCGCCTCTTCCAATTCCTCACGCGAATATTTTTTACTCAGCGTCTCGACAATTTCACTGCGCGGCGTTTCGACTTCCATAAGTCCGATAATTTCATAAAGCATTTCGTCTACCAAATGCACCGCGCCGCTGTTTACGTCCAATACTATATTTTGTCCGCCTTGTTTAAATCTGTGTATCATGTCTCTCCTAAACTCTGTTCAAAAAATTTTAATTCAACAGCCAATCAAAAATATCACTCAACTTTACAGTCAAGCCTTCAATCGTTGCCACATTGATTTCCAATTTCGCCGCCGCTCTTTGCTCGTCGGTAAGGTCTTCCCATTCATCTTTATTGTAGTAAATGTATTCGTCGTCGAGTTCAAATTTCCCGTCGCGCAGAAGATAAACCGTAATGCTTTCTTTCCAAGGATCAATTACCCAATATTCTTTGACGCCGTTTGATTCGTAAACGTCCTTCTTTACCGTAATGTCCCGACGCATTGTAGACTTTGAAAAAATTTCTACAACAAAATCCGGCACGCCGCGAATACGCCCTCTAAGATTATTTTTGACAATGCCGCCGTTCTCCGCACTGACAAAAATAAAGTCCGGTCTGAAATTATTCTCATCCGGAAAGGTTACGTCAATGTTATCTGCAAAAACGTAGCCTAACTTATTATTTCTTACGTAAGTTCCGATAGTGGCAACTAAACTTACCACAATGCTACCATGTTTTATATTCGCTGTAGGCGACATAAATTTTTCCCCCTCAATAATTTCGTATGATTCATAGAAAAGCGCGTCGTTCAACATTTCAGTCACTCCCTTTCAAATTTATTCTTCATAGCCCCACGAAAAAATGTCCGCCACCTTTACAACGCAGTCTTCAAAAATTCCAACTTTAATTTCTGACTTCACGGCGGCTTTTTCCTCGTCGCTAAGCTCTTTCCATTCATCGGCAGAGTACTTTAAATATTCGCCGTCATGTTCAAATTTGCCCTCGCGCAGAATGTAAACGTCCACCGCCTTCGCCCATGGATCGATTATCCAATATTCCTTGACGCCGTTCGATTCGTAGATATCTTTTTTAATCGTTAAATCTTTTCTGCGCGTAGACTTTGAAAGCACCTCAACTACCATGTCCGGCACGCCGTAAATCGAGCCGTGCCAATTCAAAATCCCCGCGTTCTCTTGCTTTACTACTACCAAGTCCGGCTTGAATAAATTACCGTCCGGAAAATGTACGTCTACGTCATCGGGAAAAACATAGCCACATTTTTTCGCGATAACATAATTGCCGATTATCATTCCAAGCCGAAACAAAATGCTGCTGTGATTTAACGGCGCCGCCGCTGACATAATTTTTTCCCCCTCTATAATTTCGTACGATTCATAAAATAGCGCGTCGTTCAACATTTCAATCACTCCCTTTAAAATTTATTCTTCGTAGCCCCACGAAAAAATGTCCGCCACCTTTACAACGCAGTCTTCAAAAATTCCGACTTTAATTTCTGACTTCACGGCGGCTTTTTCCTCGTCGCTAAGTTCTCGCCACGCCGTCGCGCTGTATTTAAAATATTCGCCTTCCAATTCAAATTTGCCCTCGCGCAGAATGTAAACGTCCACCGCCTTCGCCCATGGATCGATTATCCAATATTCCTTGACGCCGTTCGATTCGTAGATATCCTTTTTAATCGTTAAATCTTTTCTGCGCGTCGCTCTTGACAAAACCTCAACCACCATGTCCGGCACGCCGTAAATCGTACCGTCCCAATGAATTATCTTTTCATTGTCCGATTTAACTACCACCAAGTCCGGTCTGAATAAATTACCGTCCGGTAAATGTACGTCTAGATTATCCGTGAAAACATAGCCGCAATTATTTTCAATCGTATACTGACCAATAATAATTCCAAGTCTGAATAAAGTCCTGTTATGAAAGGCGTCCGGTGAAGGTGACATAATTTTTTCCCCCTCTATAATTTCGTACGATTCATAAAATAGCGCGTCGTTCAACATTTCAGTCACTCCCCTACAAAATTTTTTTCATTATAACATAAATCTTTGCAACAAAAAAACCGCCAGAAGGCGGCTACAAATTATTTCAGCTGACTTTTTCTTCACGCTTAGGATATACGCGCTTAAACTGTTTAAGCTGTTCTTCCGTCAAGCGCGGCGCATCTTCGTCGTATACAATGTCATCGTCGCTCATCTTGTCCAACGCG
>JAFTEG010000086.1 GCA_017453765.1 Selenomonadaceae bacterium | reverse complement strand
TGATTAATCCAATTTTTGTAAAGTTCTAAGTTTTTTTAGATTTACTTTTTCTTTGGCGCAAAGAAAAAGTAACAAAAAGAAACATGTCCGCTGAAATCGCGTCCGGCGATTTGCGCGGACGGGCGCGCGTCCGTGCGCGCCTCACCTAACTGCAGCTGTTACATAAACTACGGCTGTTACGTAATTTGCAAATTTTTTACTTTGGATTTTCAACACCACCTAATCAATCAAAAATAAAATCTACCGCGCAGAAGGATAGCGCGCCCATAACTGCGGTAATCGGAATTGTCATGCCCCACGCTTTAACCATTTGCTGAGCCACGCCCCAATGCACCGCGTTCACTCTTTTAGCTGTACCGACGCCCATAATCGAGCCCGATACCACGTGCGTAGTCGATACCGGCAAATGTAAAAGCGTCGCGGTGAAAACTACGATTGACGAATTTAAATCCGCCGCAAAACCGGAAATAGGTTCCAGCTTAAAAATTTTGCCGCCGATAGTTTTAATAATTCGCCAGCCGCCCATTGCCGTACCGGTAGCCATTGCCGCCGCGCAGAGAACTTTTACATAAGTCGGCACTTCAAATTCCGGTATGAAATCGCCGCTGAACAATGCCAGCGTAATAATGCCCATTGACTTCTGCGCGTCATTCGAGCCGTGCGAAAACGCCATTGTTGCCGCCGAAAGAATTTGCATTTTGCGAAATCTGTCATTGACGACGTGCGGGCTGTAACTGCCGAATAACCTAAACAGCGCGTACATTATGACAATGCCGGTTAAAATCGCAATGATCGGTGACATTATAAGCGACACGACAATTTTGCCGATACCTTCCCAGTTCAAACCGGAAGCACCGACAGAAATTAAAACAGCGCCGATTAAGCCGCCAACAAGTGCGTGAGAAGAGCTGGACGGTATGCCGAGCCACCACGTTAAAAGGTTCCAAAAAATCGCGCCGGTAAGTGCCGCAATGATAACCTTTTCATCCACGATACTTGCCGAGCTGACGATATCACCGCCGATAGTTTTTGCAACGCCGGTTGAAATCATTGCGCCTAAAAAATTTAATCCCGCCGCCATAATTATTGCGTGACTGGGACGAAGTGCGCGCGTGCTTACGGAAGTTGCGATAGCGTTCGCCGTGTCATGAAAGCCGTTTATGAAGTCGAATACCAGCGCTAAGATTATTACCGTGAAAATTAAATATTGTATCTCAAGCATACTTCATCACCACGCCGCGAATCATATCGCCGATTTTTTTGCAGTGATCCAGTGACTGCTCAATATCCTCAATTATATCTTTCCACTTGATAAGGTGAATAACCGCCTTACTTGCACCGTGTTCCTTCGCGGCAATTTCCGCCTCGTCAAAAAGCACGCTGATATCTTCGCGGTAAATGACGTCGCCTCTGCCTTCGTAGTCCGCAACTTTGTGAATGGCGTCAATCATTGCCAGCTGATTCTTTTTTATCTCCGGCATAAGCTTAAATGCCTTGACAAGTTCGCGCGTACTTTCTACAAGCAAGCCGGTCATTGTGCCGCTTTTAATCGTAGCACGCCCCGCGCGGTACATTATTATCCTCTGCAACGCGTCATGCAACATATCAACGCCGGTAGCAAGTTCGCCTGCAATTGAGTAAATATCCTCGCGGTCAATCGGCGTGATAAAACTTAAATTCAGCTTTTTAATAATCTCTTCATTCACCTCGTCCGAAGACGATTCAAGCCGCAGAATTTCTTCCGCGCGGTCAATGGATTTATTCGGATCCTTTATAATCTCGTCCAACATCAGCGCGGCGAAGTGAAAGTACTCCGCATTTTTTATGAACAGGTCGAAAAATTCTCTGTCCTTTGAAGAAAAATTAAACATTAACTAAACCTTACTTATTAAACTTAAAAAACTTACTCATTAACCATAAACTAAAACTTATTCATTAAACAAGCTTAAACCTTACGCATTAAATAATCTAACTCTTACTCATTCCGAAATTTTTAATGCGGTCGCGATAACTTTTCAAACTCTGCAACGTGTCACTTAAAGCGTCGCCGCCGAATTTATCTACAATCGCGTCCGCCGTGACAATCGCCGCCATAGCTTCACCGACAACCGCCGCCGCCCATACCGCGCAGGTGTCACTGCGTTCCTTGCTTGCCGTGACGGGAAGTTTTGTCGCAATGTCAACACTTTGCAAAGGTTTCATCAGCGTAGGAATTGGTTTCATCGCGGCACGAATTATAATCGGTTCGCCGTTTGACATACCGCCTTCAATGCCGCCTGCGCGATTGGTCTTGCGAAAAACTTTTTTATCGGCGCCAACAAAAATTTCGTCGTGAACTTCACTGCCGAATTTCTGCGCGTTGGCAAAGCCGTCACCAATCTCAACGCCTTTCACCGCTTGAATGGACATAAAAGCCGCCGCAAATTTAGCGTCCAACTTTTTATCCCATTGAATGTGACTGCCGAGACCTATCGGCGCTCCCGTGACGGTGACTTCAAAAATTCCGCCAACCGTGTCGCCGTTACTCTTCGCCGCGTCAATACGGCTTTTCAAATTTTCTTCGTCCAAAACTTTGCTTGAAATTTCAATGCCGCATTCTTTCAAAAAAATTTTACACAAGGCACCCGCCGCAACGCGCATTGTAGTTTCACGTGCGCTTGACCTTTCCAAAATGTCACGAATGTCAGTGCGCGAATATTTTAACACGCCCGTCAAATCAGCGTGTCCCGGTCTTGCATTGGTAACCTTTTCGCCGTACGTAAAACCTTCGGCGCTCATCTTTTCAGTCCAATTTTCCCAGTCGCGATTTTCCACAATCAAAGTTACGGGACTGCCAAGCGTTTCGCCAAAACGAATGCCGGACGCGAAAATAACTTTGTCGCTTTCAATTTTCATTCTGTCACCGCGACCGTAGCCGCTTTGACGCCGCTTTAAATCTGCGTTGACAAAATCACTCGTGACTTTCAAACCTGCGGGAAGTCCTTCCAAAATGCAAACCAACTGCTTGCCGTGACTTTCACCGCCGCTTATGTACTTTACTCCCAAATATTTCAACTCCTTTCTGAATAAGTCTAATTGTTTCACGTAATGCCGTCAAGTTTTTATCAAGTTTTTAATTTTTGGCGCAATAAAAAAATCCGCATTACGCGGATGAAAAATTTTTCGTGCGGCTAAATTTATTTCAAATAAATATTAAGCTGAATTTATTTTAAAAGTTTTGTATTGTCCGTAGCACCGTGACAAAAAATATGTCTCGGTTTGTTTTAAGATTTATGCAAAGTATACTTACGCCTAATTTCGGCAGAAGGTTCGGGAATTTCATATTTTATGATTTTGCTGTCTTGAAGTTCCTTCTTTGCTTCTTCAGAGATTCGTGCGATATCAAGCCGTTGCTTTTTTGTCTCCAAGTCATAAGTGGAATTATCCTTGCCCCGAAAATAAAACTTGCAATAGCACGTATACGTATTTTCATCAATGTACTCTATATTGAAGTCGCCGCCTAAAAAATGTGACGCCTGATAAAATTCCTCTTTTAAAATAATGTCGTTAATCTTTTCGGCAAAAACTTCCGGTATCTCATCGAGCTTTTGGATAAAAATACCTTTAACGGGCGGCTTAAGAGTATTGTCAGAGTCATTGTTATTTTTATTGGCGGAGCCTGTGAGATTTGAAAGAATTCGATTAAACATATCCATTCACCTACTAAACCGTTAAACCCAATTCCCGCTCAACGTCATCCGTGATATCTACATCATCACTAATACGACGAACTCTTTTGCGTATATGCGGCGGCAATTCATTTTTCGGAAGAGTGCGACGTGTTGTATCTTCAATCCATTGACCATTCTGCTTATAGTACAAATGGTGCTTTATCGCGACAGAATACTGGTCTAATTGTTCCGCCATAACATCAGTGGCGTACTCAGTTGAGGCACCGAGCCGCCTTCCAATTTCTCTGATAAGGTTGGCTACTTTGGGCAAAAAATCTGAAAGCCACTCAAGGATATCGTCCCAAAAATAAACAAGAGCAGCGCCGCCCATAAGACCAACTAAACCTGCTGCGGCTAACCAAATTACAGGAATCATTATTTACCAATCCTCCTAATATCACGTCCAATTCTTTTGAACTTCTGTTTAACATATTTTTCATTTACAATGCGTCTTTCGGTAGTTCCGGTATCAGCCGTATTACTTTTTTCCCGACTATCTTCTTTATCGTCACTCAAAAGCCAAGAACCTACAGCCCCGACAGCCGCCGCTCCAACCAACAAAGGAATCATTCTTTTGCCACCTCCCCACGTTTTGCCATACGCTCTTTGACATATTCTTCAGAGACTATGCGCTTTTCTACTACCACCCCTTGATTTGCATTTTTGCTTGCAATCGTTTCTTCGACTACTTCAAAAACAAATTTTTTGTCGACGCTGTTGAGATTTTGTCGCGCCGCTTTAAACGCCGCCATAAGTACCGCGTTTGCAATATCACTTCCCGATAAGCCGTCATATTTTTCGGCAAGCTCATCAATGTCAATGTTATTCGGCATCGTCGGTAAAATATAATGTTGCCAAATTTTTTTGCGACATTCTAAATCCGGCAGTTTAAATTCAATATGCGTAGAGATTCTGCGCATAAACGCGGGGTCAAAATTTGAAATAAAGTTCGTCGCAAAAATTATGAAGTCTTGATACTCATTCATCAGCATAAGCATAACCGAGCGTGTTTGATTTACGCTGACATCGGTTGCACTTGACATATTTGTCACGCGTTTACTTAAAATCGCGTCCGCCTCGTCAAAAAATAAAATGCTGTTGGTAGCCTTTGCCGCTTCAAATGCTTTGCGAATATTTTTAGGCGTCTCACCTACAAATTTGGACTCAATGTCAGCATAGTTGACGGCAAGAATTTTTCTTCCCAAATG
>JAFTEG010000009.1 GCA_017453765.1 Selenomonadaceae bacterium | reverse complement strand
TTGTTAGATCGATAGTGGTTAGATCGATAGATCGATAGTGTATAGATCGATAGATCGATAGTGGTTAGATCGATAGATCGATAGTGGTTAGATCGATAGATCACTATTAACTATTAACTATTAACTACATATAATCGATTGAGGACTGGCGCTTTTCCTGTTTCATAAAGCCGAACTTTTCAGCTACAGATTCTACAATTACAAAGAAAACGGGAATTAAAAATATTCCCATTGTCGTAGCAAAAAACATTCCGCCGACAACCGCAACACCCATACCGTTACGTGCCGCCGAACCTGCGCCTACCGCCATTGCCAAAGGCAAGCAACCGATTATAAATGCAAGCGACGTCATCAAAATCGGGCGAAGGCGTAACCCCGCCGCCTCAATCGCCGCTTTAATCGGTCTCATACCTCTATCGACGCGCACCTTTGCAAATTCGACAATCAGTATCGCATTTTTAGCCGCCAAGCCGATTATCATAATTATGCCTATCTGCATATAAACGCTGTCTTGCAAGCCGGAATTTTGTATGCCGAACATTCCCTCGATTATCGCTAAGGCATATTCTGAAAAGACTGCGCCGAAAATTCCCGTAGGTACGGTGAACAGCACGGCGAAGGGTACCGACCAGCTTTCATACAGCGCGGCAAGCATTAAGAAGACGAAGACTAACGCCAACGCCAAAACTTGCATTGTGGAGCTGGACGCCTTTTTCTCTTCGCGTGACTGTCCCGACCACTCAATATTAAAGCCGGTACCTGCCTCTTCGCGTACCACTTCTTCAATCGCAATAAGCGCTTGACCGGAGCTGTAGCCTTGTCCCGCGTTGCCTTGAATTGCAACTGCGCGCGCCATGTTAAAGCGTGAAATTTGCGTAGGACCGGTACTTCTCTTAGGCGTGATTAACGTATCAAGCGGAACTTTTTGTCCGTCATCGCCTTTCACGTAGATAAACTTAGCCGAGTCAGCCGAGCTGCGATAAAGCGTATCCGATTGCAACATAACTTTGTAGGTACGACCGAATTGGTTAAAGTCATTAACCTGCATGCCGCCGAAATTTACCTGCAACGCATTGAAAACGTCGCTCATACTTACGCCAAGCAGTTTAACCTTTTCGCGGTCAATGTCATATTCAATGGTAGGTGACGCGATATTAAACGTTGTGCGGACGCCTTGAAGTTCGGGACGCTGATTCGCCTTTGCAACAATGCGCTGAGCAAGTTCGTTCAATTCTTCGTTGGTATGTCCGGACATATCTTGAAGTTGTAAAGACCAGCCGCCGACACTGCCGAGACCCGGTAAAGCAGGCGGGTTAAATGCGATAACTTGAGCTTCCGGCGCGTACTGTTTGCCGAGTTGGAACATTTTGCCGATACAAGCTTGAATTGACGCTTCGGGGCCGCGATTTCCCCAAGATTGCAGACTGCATACCACAATGCCGGAGCTGGGTTTTGAACCGAATGAAAGTATATCAAATCCCGTCGCCGACATGCACGCCTGCAGACCGGGCATTTCCTTCATAACCGCCGCCGCAAGTTTGTCAATCGTCTCCTGCGTATGATTCATTGACGTGCCTTCCGGCAAGCTGACCGACGTCATAAAGTAGCCTTGATCTTCTTCCGGTACGAAGGTGGAGGGTAAACGCTGATAGATAAAGCCCATTAACCCTACGACTATCAGCAGGAATAAAAATGCAAGCTTTGAACGTGCGATAAACTTTGCAACTACTCGAACGTAGCCGTTTTTCGTACGTTCAAACCAATTATTGAACCAGTTGAAAAATCTGTCGAAAATTCCCGTCTTCTTAGCGTCAGGATCTTTCGGCTTTAAAATCATCGCGCAGAGTGCCGGTGTAAGCGTTAAAGCTATGAATGCGGAAAGTCCCATTGAAATTGCGATTGTCAATGCGAACTGCCGATAAAGCACGCCGGTCATTCCGCCTAAAAATGCTACCGGTACGAAAACCGCCGCAAGTACGAAGGCGATAGCTACAACCGGACCTTGAACCTCGTCCATTGCGCGTTCCGTCGCGTCAACCGGCGTCAAGCCGCTTTCCATATGGTGTTCAACGTTTTCAATGACAACTATCGCGTCGTCGACAACAAGTCCTATTGCAAGCACCATTGCGAAAAGCGTCAACGTGTTTATGGAAAAATTCAGTACGATAAATGCGCCGAAAGTGCCGATAAGCGAAACAGGTACGGCAAGCAACGGGATTAACGTCGCACGCCAACTCTGCAAAAAGACGAATATAACGACTACGACGAGGATTAACGCTTCAACGAAGGTGTGAATAACTTCTTCAATCGATTCGCGTATGTAGTCCGTGCTGTCAAAAATTTGGTCAACCTTTAAACCCGGCGGAAGGTTGGCTTTTTCGCGTTCAACAATTTCACGAACTTGCGCAACGGTTTCCATAGCGTTCGCACTGCTTGTGAGCTGAATGCCGAATGCAACGGCGGCTTGACCGTTAAACTTACTGACAATGTTATAAGCCTTTTGTCCCGTTTCAACTCTTGCAACGTCTTTTAATTTTACAAACCCGCCTTTGCCGTCACTCTTTAAAACTATGTCGCTGAACTCTTCAACAGTGGCAAGACGTCCCTGCAACTTGCCGGTGTACTGCTTTTCTTGTCCCTGCGAAACAGGCATTGAACCTATTGTACCTGCCGCCGCCTGCTGATTCTGTTCATTTATCGCGCTTATGACATTGGCAACGGTTAAATCCACTTCCGCCAATTTATCGGGATTAAGCCAAATTCTCATGGAATAATCCGCGCCGAAAATTTGAATGTCACCTACGCCGTCAACGCGCTTAATCTCGTCCATAAAGTAAATGTCCGAATAATTTTTCATAAACGCGCGGTCATACCTGCCGTCCGGCGAATACATTGCAAGCATAAGCGCCATTGTGTTTGAAGATTTACGCGTTGTAACGCCTTGAGTTTGTACGGCGCTTGGCAAACTGGGATTGGCAACGGCAACGTTATTTTGAACTTTAACCGAGTCCATATCGTCATCGGTGCCGACTTCAAAGACGACTTGCAAGCTGTAGCGTCCGGTGTCATCGGAGTTTGAACTCATGTAGTCCATACCGTCCGTGCCGTTTACCTGCTGTTCAATCGCCTGCGCAACGGTCGCGTTGACAACTTCGGCATTGGCGCCGGTGTAGTTCGTGCTTACCGAAATTGTCGGCGGTGAAATTTGCGGGTACTGTGCAACGGGTAATTGCACGCCTGCCAAAATGCCGACAAGCACGATTATGAGCGATATTACTATTGCAAAAATCGGTCTGTGTATAAAAAATTTTGCCACTGTCCCGCCTCCTTCTTTTTAGATTTTAATTAAGATTTTTTAACTAACTTTCTTTTGGCGCAAAAGAAAGTTACAAAGAAAACATGTCCGCAGAAATCGCGTCCGGCGATTTGCGCGGACGGGCGCACGTCCTTGTGCGCCCCGCCACAATTGCGGCTGTTACGTAATTTGTAACGTTTTTAAGTTTGCTTTAAATTGCTGACAATAATCTATAAGGCGATTCACGCATTCATAATGCGGCTCACGTTTACAGACATAATCCAAAACCACATTGGCATCAATTAAAAGGACCATATTTTTCCTCCATTGCCAGTTCACGCTCTTTTTCAGGATCAATCTTTGAAAGGACATCTCTGTTATGGTAAACCCACTCTTCCATTGCCGCAAACGCCGCCGCCTTTTTAGGGTCAAGCATTCCATTGTTTAATTTTTCAATGTCCTTCTCATCAAATTGCCTTTCTTTAAAGTCTTTCAAAATTTGAATAACAGCAGGAAGCAAGTGTTCCGGCATATCGTTGATCATTTGAACAACAACTTGACGTAATGCTGTCATCACTATCACTCCCCTAATTTTACATAACGGCTTGACTCAGCGTCTCGCCGATATTTTCACGAATCACCAGCTCGGCAATTCTGTCTGCGCGTGTTTCAGTTTTGTTAATCAAAATCAAATGCTCGCCGTTAAAATAGTCTACAAGCCCCGCCGCAGGATACACGACAAGACTTGTCCCGCCGATAATCAGCGTGTCCGCCGCAGAAATTGCAACAATCGCCGCAGTTAAAACGTCGCTGTCCAAACTCTCTTCAAACAACACGACGTCCGGCTTTACAATGCCGCCGCATTTTTCGCAGTACGGTATCGGGCGATTATTCATGACGTGTTCGACGCCGTACATTTCGCCGCACTGAATGCAGTACGCGCGACGTATGGAACCGTGCAGTTCGTAAACCGTCTTTGAACCGGCAAGCTGGTGAAGACCGTCAATATTTTGCGTAACAACTGCCTTTAAATTCCCGCGCCGCTCCAACTCCGCCAGTGCCAAATGTCCCGCGTTCGGCTTAGCGTCAAGATAGACAAATCTCTTGCGGTAGAAGTCGAAAAATTCTTCAGGGTGCTTGACGAAAAAACTGTACGACGCCATTTGCTCAGGACTAAATGTCTTGTGCAATTTCTGATTATAAATGCCGCCTGCACTGCGAAAATCCGGTATACCCGATTCAGTCGACATACCGGCGCCGCCTAAAAAAACTGCGCGGCGGCTTTCAGATAAAATTTTACGAAGTTTTTCAACGTCCGTCATATTGTCACCCCTATCAAAATTTTTCTGACGCGTAAATTTTTCTGAGTCGTAAAATTTCTGACGCGTAAATTTTTCTGACGCGTAAAAATCAGTTGTCCATAACGTCATTAAAATTTTTAAGCATTTCAATTTCGTGCTCCAAGTCGGTAAATTGTTGCCACGCATTTTGCATGCGAAATACCAACAAAATTTGCGGAAGAAATCTAATCAAAGTTTTATATATATCTTTAACGACAGGGTACGGCTTTGTCAAGATATACGGCATCTCTTTCAGCAAAAGCTCCACGTCGGCTATCTGTACTTCTGCAAAGAGCGATTTATAAAGCACCATTAGCGACATCTCTTCAAAAATTTTTGCGCCGTTATCGTCAAAAATTTTTCCCTTGAGGTACGAAGTCAAATGCAGGCAGGTCAAGAAATTTTCAACCTTATTGTTAAAAAATTCTCGCGGCATGACAGTTGATAATGCCGGAAGTAAGTTTTGTGCCATCGTGTTAAAAATGCGAAGGTAATCAATCGGCTTAGAATGTATAACAGCCTCCATACCTCCCGCCGATATCAGTGCGGCTTTGCGGGCGTCACGATATTTTAAAATGCTGTCGTCAAAAACTTCGTTGCGGTCATATTTATAAAAATTATCCATATTATAAGTATTTTCAGCATGGTCGGCGTTGCCGCGCGAAATTTTTTTTACGTACTCTTCTTTAGATTTTACGCTGTAGTGATTCATTACAATTTTTTCTGTAGATACGGGGAAACTTGAAAAATCCGTAACTAAATTACCGAGTTCGTTTATGGCAGCGCAAAAAGTGAAATATGCCGGTGCGTGCGGCGTAGGGAAGTACTTGACTCTTCGCGGGTTGGCAATGGTACTGACATGAGCATTTCCGCCGTGTTGCGGAGAATCCTCAATTAAAGGCGGCGTCCAATCGTTTTCTGCGCGGCGCGTAAACCTTTCCAATACAGAGCGACTTAAATCAGCTTTTTCCATACCGTTGGAACCGTAAGCATTTAAATTCACGCCAAGACCTGCAACATAATGCGGCACATTGCTTAAAATATCGTCGGCAACTTCGGTTATCGTCGGCTTACTCTTTGGAAAAATAAATTCGTCGGCATCAATCCATGCCATGTAGCGGCAGAAATATTTGTACTGCTTAACCGCGTCAATATACGCCTCAAGCTGCCTGCATTT
Organism: Selenomonadaceae bacterium; assembly: GCA_017453765.1. Taxonomy (GTDB): domain Bacteria; phylum Bacillota; class Negativicutes; order Selenomonadales; family Selenomonadaceae; genus Quinella. The sequence goes on along the minus strand of JAFTEG010000009.1, from coordinate 7,965 downwards.
GCCGGGATAAAAAGTATAAGTGACAAGTTCGGCGTCAATGTACGGTTGCAAAACTTCTTTCAAATTGTCGGGGCTTTCATTGTCATAAATATAAAAATGGTCGACGCCTGCCAAAAGGTGGTAGTCCAGCCACTCTTTGACGTACGGCGCCTCATTCTTCATAATCGTAACAACTGCCAAATCGTATAGAAATAAATTTTTGTCAACCATGCTTTACCTACTTTCAATTAGCGACTTAAATTAATGTTGCCTTAGTGATTTAAATTACCTTAGCGATTTAAATTACTCGGTGAATTGGGGCTGGCAAGCGGCGCAGTTAAGTTGGAATCAGTGCTGTAGGAACTTTTCACGTCCACAAGGGTAAAGCCCATTTCGCCCGGCGTGACGGTAGTCATGGCAAGATCAACGCCTTCGCGCAGGTTTGTCAAGCCTTCGACAACAACGGTGTCCTGCGGCGTGACGCCACTTGTAACGACGTAGTAACTGCCGACTTGCTGAGCAATTTCAACGTTACGCGCCTCCGACTTATTATCTTTGCCGACAACCATGACAAAGGACTTGCCGAGAAGTTGCTGTACTGCGCGTTGCGGCACTAAGATAGCGTTGGGAATGGTTTCGCCGGAAAGTTGAACGCGTGCAAACATACCCGGAATTAAAGCGCCACCGGGATTGGGAAAGACCGCCTTCATTACGAGTGAGCCGGTATTATTTGCAAGCTCTCTGTCTGTTTCAACGATTCTGCCTGCGTAAGGATATTGCTTGCCGTCGGTCAAAGTTATCGTGACTTGCAAGGGATTTCTGTCAGTCTGATTGGACTGCATTGTAATGAACTTCAAGTACTCCGCTTCGCTTATGGAAAACTGCGCGAAGATGGGATCGACTGAACCGATTGTAACGAGAGTGGTAGTACCTGGCGTGGCGAAAGTTCCTACTGCAACGTCGTCAATGCCGAGTTTGCCGGACATCGGCGCGTAAATTTCTGTATCAGCCAAATTTTCTTGCGCCGTTTTTAAAGCGGCTTGGCAGGCGTAAATTGCCGCCTCATTCGCCGCGCAGGTTGCCTCATTTGCACGAACTTGAGCCGCTTGCGTTGACACAACTTGTTCAGCTATTGCCGCCTCTTTAAAAAGTTGTTCGTCGCGTTGAAGGTCAAGTACCGAGTTATTGTAAGTTGCAAGCGATTGTTGCAGGACGGATTCAGCTTGAGCTAAATCGGCTTGCGCACGAAGTACGGCTGATTCGTATTGACGCGAATCAATTTTAAAAAGCAATTGTCCCGCCTCTACGTATTCGCCACCTCTGAAAAATTTGTCGACGACGTTGCCGCTAACTTTTGATTGCACTTTAACTTCTTCAATGCCGACGAGTTGTCCCGCGTACTCACTTGTCAGCGGCGTATTTCTTTGAATCACTTTCATTACCTTGACTTGTGACGCGGGCGCCTGCTGAGCTTGTTGCTGTTTATTTTCGCCGCAACCTGTGAAAAGTGTCGCGGATAAAATCAGCGCCGTTGCCGCCGTCAAGATTTTTTTCTTTCCTGAAAAAAACAAAATGACTCCCCCCTAGTATATTTTGCCGATAATTTTAAAGTGTAGGTTTGTAAAAGTCAATTAGACTGCCAAAGGATTCGGCGCCGATATATTAGGCAATGATTAAAGCAAGATTAAGTCAATGATTAAGGCTAAATAAAATTATTTAGGCAATGATTAAAGCAGATTAAATTATGACGCCAAAAAATTTATCGGTTGAAAAAATTTTGCCAACAAAGTAAAATTATATGCGGAGGTATTAAAAATGAAATTCGGAAAAATTCCAAAGTTAATCTGCGCGGCGGCAGTCGTGGCATTGTTCACGTTAAGCGGTTGCGGCACGAGTGAAGATCAGAGCGGCGAAGTTACAAAGACCGCGTCGGTTACTGAGGCGGCGGGCGCTGATAAAAGTATGCAAGTTACTGACGCAAGAAATACGCCTGCCGTACGTGTTGCAAAGTCGGTTGGACCCGCAGTTGTCGGCATTACAAACAAAGTCGTTGCACGTGACTTTTTCAATCGGCAGGTCGAGGCAACGGGCTGGGGCTCCGGCGTAATTTTCAGAAGTGACGGCTACATTGTAACCAACAACCACGTCGTTTCAGATTCGCACGAACTGATTGTTTCGCTTGCTGACGGCAGGACTTTCAACGGTGAACTTGTCGGCGCCGATGAATTGACTGACATTGCCGTTGTCAAGATTAAAGCTACGGATTTACCTACTGCAAAATTCGGCAACTCCGATAACATTATGGTCGGCGAACCGGCAATAGCTATCGGCAACCCTATGGGCTTGGAGTACAGCGGCTCTGTCACGGTCGGCGTCATAAGCGCGCTTAATCGTACCATTTCAAATAACGAAAGTGTCAGCTTTTTGCAGACGGACGCGGCGATAAATCAAGGCAATTCAGGCGGCGGGCTTTTCAATGCAGACGGTGAACTTATCGGCATTCCCAGCGTTAAAATAGTTCGCAGTGGCTTTGAAGGCATGGCGTTTGCAATTCCCATTAACACCGTGAAAACCGTAGTTGAAGATTTGGTCGGCAAAGGCTACGTCGCACGTCCGTACTTGGGCATTACGCCTTTTGATAAGCCTACTGCCGCGCGTTACGGCTACAGCTTGTCAATCGACAAAGGCGTTTACGTGTTTCAAGTTGCTTTAGGCGGTCCGGCAGATCACGCAGGCTTACAGCGTGACGATATCATTTTGTCGCTTGATGGCAAGGAAGTTAATTCTGTAAATGAAATTCGTTCGGCAATTAATTCACATAAAGTCGGCGATAAAGTTAAAGTGACTTATGTACGCGGCGGTTCTTCTCATACCGTTGAAGTGACACTCGGCGAAATGCCGCCGCCGGAGAATAATTAATAATTAAGGATTAAGGATGTAGGATTAAGGATTAAGGATTAAAATTTCTAGGGATTGTTGCTAAAATCAAAAAAACGGCGCGGATGTATTTTGAGCTACGTACGTCAACGTTAGATTTATCGTAACCTTTTTGCGAACGTAAACGCCGGAATTACGAAAAGGCATGCGAGCTACATACGCGCCATGTTTCTTTTTGTTACTTTTTCTTTGCGCCAAAGAAAAAGTAATTCAACCCCCCAAAGAAAAGGTAAGTTCAATAAAAAATTTTTAGCTTGTTTGAATTTACAGCCCCTAACCCCTAATCCCTAATCCCTGTTCCCTAACAAAGGAGTGATCGGCAATGGAAGAGCGAAAAATTTATCCACTGCGCCCCATTCAAAGATTTTTAATCGACGCGCATTTTAAAAAGGCTAAGTCCACCATGATGAACGTCGGCGCACTGTTAAAACTTTCGCCCGTCGTAGATATGGAGCGTTTGGCATATGCCATAAATGAAACTTTGGAGGCGCACGATATCTTTCGTTGCCGCCTTATCCTTGACCCCGAGACGCAGGATATTTCTCAAACTTTCGACGGCGAAATTGTAAAGGTTAAAATTGAACATACTTCCGATGAAGAATTTGAACTTCTGCGAAAAAAAATGTTGATGACGCCTTACAAAATTATCAATCAGCCGCTGTATCACATTTACCTTTTTGAGACGCCCAATTCAAAATATGTCTACGTCGATTTTTATCACGCGGTTATGGACGGCGCGTCTATCGCAGGTCTTTTTCAGCGTGAAGTAAATATGCGCTACAACGGCAGAAATATTCACGATAAATTCTGCAGTTACGCGCAGTTTGTAGAAGATGAAGCAAGTACGCCGAAAGCCGAACTTGAGGCAGGTCATACGTATTGGCGGAAGTTTTTGGCGGATTTCGACGCCGTGAAAAATTTGCCGCCTGCCGACGTTGACAGCGCCGAATTGTGGAAAAAGGGACGCTTTATAGCCAAGTTTAAAAATATCAGCGAAGAATTCTTCAGAAAGTCCGCTCGCAATGAAAATATTTTCTTCCTTGCCGCGTCAATGCTTACCCTTTCAAAAATTGCCGGTACAAAAAATATTTTTATGAAGATGATTCATCCGGGACGTGACAAGACAAGTTCAAGGCTGATTATGGGTCTTATGTATGACATTTTCCCCTGCGCGTGGAATTTTGAAAAGGACATGACGGTAGCTTACTTCCTTAACAATTTCGCGGGAAAAGTTCGCACTGACTCTGTCTACAAAAAAAGTTTGGACATTATCTACACTGAAAGTTTAGCTGATGATTGTCCGTGCTTTTTATTTCAAAAGGATATTTTCAGCGACCATATTACAATCGGCAACACTACCGCTGATGTAGTTGATATGCCGCCGAATGAAATTTCTGCCGCAGAAAATTCCCTTAACATTTATGTCAGCTTAAAAGAAGACGGTATGTACGAATTGGCGTTGGATTATGACGCGAGCAGATTTTCAGAAGGCTTGATGAAGAAATTTTACGCCGAGCTTGAAAATGTCGTGCTAAAGATGCAGGACGAAAAAATTTTGTTGTCAAAGATTTAGATAGATCGATAGTTGCTGGATCGATAGATCGATAGTTGCTGGATCGATAGATCGATAGTTGCTGGATTGATAGATCGATAGTTGCTGGATCGATAGATCGATAGTTGCTGGATCGATAGATCGATAGTGGTTAGATCGCTAGTAACTATAAACTAACAAGGAGAGTGATAGAATGTTGAAATTTAATTTTTATGGACACGCCTGTTTCCTTTTGGACGACGGCAAGTACAAACTTTTGTTTGACCCGTTTTTAAGCGGTAACCCGCAAGCCGCGATTAAGCCTGATGATGTAAAGGCAGATTACGTTTTCGTGACGCACGCGCACGGCGACCATGTAGGCGACGCTTATGACATTTTAATAAAAAATAAAGCTACCGCTGTTTGCATACCGGAAGTTGCGGGGTTAGTCGGCGATGAGGTTAAATCTATCGGCATGAATCTCGGCGGCACTTTGAAATTGCCTTTCGGCTTTGCACGCATGGTACCTGCTCTTCACAGCGCGGGTGTTGCCGGCGGTACGTGTTGCGGTTACGTTGTTTCAATCGGCGGTAAAAATATTTACTTCGCAGGCGACACTTGCCTTTTCAGCGATATGAAATTAATCGGCGAACGTGATAAAATTGACTACGCCGTTTTGCCTATCGGCGGACATTTCACAATGGACGCTTACGATGCCGCACGCGCAGTTGAATTTCTCGGCGCAAAAAATGTTATCCCCGTTCATTACAATACGTGGGGACCGATTGAGCAGGACGCCGAAGAATTTAAAAAGCTCGTTAAAGGCGCGGCGGTTCACATTGTCAAGCCCGGCGAATCGATTGAACTTGCGTAAATGCGAAATGTCGTAAAGAATTTTGACGCCGAAAAGTTTGACTTGACAAAAATAATAAATCAGATAAAATCACTTGCACTTAGTACTGCGCCGAAAGAAAAAGTTGTCGTCATATTAGGCGCGACGGCTACCGGCAAAAGTACGCTGGCATTGCAGGCGGCGAAGGTTTTCGACACGGAAATTATTTCTGCGGACTCAATGTCGGTTTACAAAAATTTCAATGTCGGCACGGCTAAACCGGCTAAAAGTGAACGCGCAGAGGTCAAGCATTACTTGATTGATATCCTTGAGCCGGAGGAAAAATTCAGCGTGGCGGAATTTGTACGAATGGCGGCACCGATTATCACCGATTTAAACCGCGCAGGCAAAATTCCGATAATCGCAGGCGGCACGGGGCTTTACATTCAAGCGCTGATTGAAGGCTACCAATTCGGTGACGGCGTGAAAAGTCGTGAAAGTTTTTTTGCACAGACCGGCGAATTGAAGTACAACGCGCTTGTTATCGGCTTGACGGCGGACAGACAGGAACTTTACGCGCGGATTGATGAACGCACGGAAAAAATGTTTGACGCGGGACTTGTGGCTGAGGTTGAAAACCTTTTAAAGCAAGGCGTCAATCCCACTGCGCAGGCAATGCTAGGTATCGGCTACAAAGAAGTCGTCGAATACCTTAACGGCAATTTTACGCTTGATGAAACTGTTTCAAAAGTCAAGCAGGCTACGCGAAATTTCGCAAAACGTCAGCTGACATGGTATCGGCGTATGAAGTATATTAATTGGTTTAACGTAAGCTAAAATTAATTTATTCAACACCACCTAAAAATTAATTTGTTTAATACAAGCTAAAAAGTCGGCTTGAAGTCGGCTAAAAATATAAAGGAGATTTTCAGAAATGGCAGCAAAATCGGTAAACATTCAGGATATTTTTCTGAATCAGGCACGCAAGGACAACACTCCCATCACCGTGCACTTGGTAAACGGTTTTCAGATTAAAGGCACGGTTCGCGGCTTCGACAACTTCACCGTGATTGTTGAGGGCTTGGGCAAACAGCAGATGATTTACAAGCACGCAATTTCCACAATTACACCTGCAAAGCCCGTACAAATGACGATTGACGCGCAAGCGCCCGTACCCGCCGCACCTGCCGAAAAGACCGAAGAGTAAAAAATTCACCTGCCTTTTGAAGGCACCAAAAAACTGCATCGACCGTAAAAAGTCCATGCAGTTTTTTTAGTTAGTAGTGAGCAGTAAGTAGTGAATAGTGAGTAGTAAGTAATGAGTGGTGAATAGTTTTCTTAATTCTAAATTCTACATTCCATTACGCATTACGCATTTTTTTCAGCAGTTCGCGTGTATGTTGAGCGACTTGCTCCGGCGTAATGTTTTTGTTACGTGCAACGCCGGATTCGATAGCGGCCTTTGCAACTGCGGCGGCTACGGTAGGTGCAACGCGCGTATCAAAAGGCGTCGTGATTACGTGAACTTCGTCCAATTCGCTGTCACTGACAAGAGACGCTATCGCGTAAGAGGCGGCGATTTTCATTTCTTCGTTAATGTCGGTAGCTCTTACGTCAAGCGCGCCTCTGAAAATGCCGGGAAATGCCAAAAGGTTATTGACTTGGTTGGGGAAGTCACTGCGTCCCGTGCAAACAACTCTTGCACCGGCGTCACGCGCAAGGTTCGGCATAATTTCAGGCACGGGGTTAGCCATTGCCAAAATTATAGCGTCCTTATTCATTTGACTTACCATTTCCTGCGTCAAAAGATTGGCTTTCGACACGCCGATAAATACGTCCGCGCCGGATATAACGTCTGCAAGCTGACCGGCTTCGTGATTGAAATTCGTGACTTCGGCAATGCGGTCTTTGTACGGGTTCATGCCCTTTCCGCGTCCTTCATAAATCGCGCCGGTTGAGTCGCAGAGCATAATATTTTTAGCGCCCATTTTTTGAATGAGGTAGGTTATTGCCATACCTGCCGCGCCCGCGCCGTTTACAACAATTTTAATGTCGCTGAACTTTTTGCCGACGAGTTTAAGCGCGTTAATCAATGCCGCGCCTACGACGATAGCGGTACCGTGCTGGTCATCGTGAAAAACGGGAATGTCGACGGAAGTTTTAAGCGCCTGTTCAATGTCGAAACACTCCGGCGCCTTTATGTCTTCAAGGTTAATGCCGCCGAATGAAGGCGCCATGAGCTGAATGGTTTTAACAATTTCGTCAACGCTGTTTGTGTCAAGACAAATCGGTATCGCGTCGACGCCGGCAAAACCTTTGAACAGAATCGATTTACCTTCCATTACCGGCAGACCTGCTCCCGCGCCGATATTTCCCAGTCCCAAAACCGCTGTACCGTTCGTGACGACGGCAACCAAATTTCCGCGATTGGTATAGTCATAAATTTTATTGTAGTCTTTCGCAATTTCAATACAAGGTGCGGCAACGCCGGGCGTGTATGCCAAAGTCAAATCGTAATTCGTCTTAAGCGGCACTTTGCTGACAACTTCCAACTTGCCTTGATACTTTTTATGCAGGGCGATTGCCTCTTCATTTACGTTAGACACTTAATTTCATCCTCTCAAAATTTTTCAGTTACGAAAAAATTTTATCACAACTTTTTTTAATTGCAACTATCGCATTTATT
>JAFTEG010000085.1 GCA_017453765.1 Selenomonadaceae bacterium | reverse complement strand
TAGGGATTAGGGGTTAGGGGCTAGGGGTTAGGGGCTAGGGGTTAGGGGCTAGGGGTTAGTTTTTTACTCTTAACTCTTTAATCCTGACTTTCTATTCAAAGCCTAAAAGTTTTCCGCCTTGATAAACTATAAGCGAAGCGAACCACGCAACCGCGCAGGTGTACACAAACGCAAACGCCATCCACTTCCAGCTGCCGGTTTCCTTTTTAATCGTGCCGAGTGCCGTGACACAGGGGGAGTAAAGTTGCGTGAATACGATAAACGCCAACGCCGCCAAAGGTGTGAACGCCGTAGCCATATCCGTAGCCAGCATAACTTCCGACGCTTCCTCCGCCTCGTCCGGCTCTGTCGAAACATCATCGGCGCCGTACAAAATTCCCATTGTCGATACAACCGCTTCTTTAGCCATAACGCCGGTGACTACCGCCGCGCCTGCTTCCCACGTGTCAAAACCCTGCGGCGCAAAAATTACCGACGTTGCCGAGCCGATACCTGCCAAGTAGCTGTCGCTCATGTCTTCCGTCATGCCGTCCGAATTGAAACTGCTTAAAAACCAAATTGCTACCGACATTGCAAAAATTATCGTGCCGGCTTTTACCAAGTAGCCTTTACCCTTGTCCCACGTTTCAAGTAACACCGACTTCATGTCAGGCATACGGTAAGGCGGCAGTTCAAGTAAAAAGCTTGAGTCCTGCTCTTTGAACACCGTCGAACCCAAAACCTTCGCCATAACTATTGCGACAAGCAGACCGAGAAAAGTCATTGCGAATACGATATTTCCGGCGTTGCCGGGAAAGAACATTACCGCGAACAGCGCGATAATCGGAACTTTCGCGTTACAAGTCAAAAACGGCGTAATTAAAATTGAAATCATTCTGTCCTTGTGTGAATCAAGCGTCCTTGCGCCCATAATCGCCGGTACGCCGCAACCAAACCCCATTATAAGAGGCATTATGCTTTTGCCGGAAAGTCCCGCGCGACGCATGATAGGATCCATTATGAACGCCACGCGCGCCATGTAACCCGTGCCGTCAAGAAAACTTAAGCAGAAAAACAGCGTGAAGATTAACGGTACAAAACTCAAAACACTGCCGACGCCTACAATAATTCCGTCCGATACCAAAGACTGCATCCAGTCCGCAACTCCAGCCGCCGCCATTGCCTCCGTTGCCGCGACCGCTACCGTCTCTTCAAAAAATTCACCCAACATATCAGCAAGCGGTTGACCGACCCAAGTAAACGCGACTTGAAACAGCAAGTAAAACATCACGATTAATATTGCCAGTGACGATACACCGTTGGCAAGGTATTTATCAAGCTTATCGCCTAAGGTTTTATTCGCCGCGTCGACTCTCACGGCGCTTGACATTACTTGATCTATAAAATCATAGCGCGCAGTTATAATTTCTTCTTCAATTTTTTCCGCCGCAAGCCCACTCTTACGCAGATTGTTTATCCTGTCAATATGCGCCTGCAACATTTCACTCGGCTTGTAGTTGCTCATTCTGGTATTTGTGAAAACGTCAAGCAACGTCCGCACGCTGGCATTATCGCGACCGACCGTGTTTGTTACCGGCATGCCGAAAGTTTTTTCCAATTTCATTTCGTCAATTTTTATGCCGCGCTTTTCCGCCTCGTCCATCATATTTAAATTGATTATAAGCGGTATGCCTTGCTCAAGAAGTTGCAACGTCAAAAAGAGATTTCGTGCAAGATTAGACGCGTCGATAATGTCCAACACGATATCCGGCTTATTTTCCTTGAAATAATCGGTGACAACCTGTTCTTCCTGCGAACGCGCCGACAATGAATAAGCGCCGGGCAAATCGACTATTGAAATACTTCTGCCTTTATATTCAATCGTTGCAGTTTTTTTCTCGACAGTTACGCCGGCAAAATTGCCGACCTTCTGACGCAACCCCGTCAAGTGATTAAAAATACTGGACTTCCCACAATTAGGCTGTCCCGTAAGAGTTACCGATAAAGCCGCCATTACCTCAACTCCCCTTAAACTATAAATCCTGAAATTACAAAGTAACTTGAATTAATTTTGCATCGTCTTTTCTAAGCGACAAATTGTATGCACGCAACCGAATTGCTATCGGATCACCAAAAGGCGCCGACTGTAAAATTTCTGCCTTCGTGTTGGGGATTAATCCCATTGCCATAAGTCTTGTCTTCATCGGTGATTCGTCTACTGATTCAATGCGTACCGTCATGCCTACTTCCGCGTCCGCAAGTGTCATTTCCATTTCTCCCTTCTTGAAAAACTTTTTCCTTTTGAAAATTTTATTACTTAGTAATTATTCTGTCAAATACTTTTTTAGTAATGCGAACAAATAAACTTTCGGCGCGTGTTGAAAATCGGTAGGCGTTTTGATAAAATTTTTTTAATTAGGGAAGAGGGATTAGGGAACAGGGGGATTAAAATTTTATGAAAAACTTGGTAATGGGCGTGGCGACCGGCTACGATTGGTACGCGATTGAGCCGTTTATTCGCTCTTGCAAGCGGCACTGCGAAAATTCCGACATAGTTTTATTTATCGACAACACTTCCGACTTTACGCGCAACACTTTGGCAGGCGAAGGCATCATCTTGGCGCAGGTACCCGACGCGCTGAAAAATATGCTTATCATAAATTCGCGTTGGATAATGTACAAAATATTTCTCGACCGGTACGGCGGCAACTACGGGAAAATTTTTTTGTCGGACGTACGCGACGTGATTTTTCAAGGCAATTTGTTTGAACCTTTCGCCGAAGTTGAAAATTTTTTGTGCTGCGCGACGGAATATGACAATATTAAAAATACGAAGGAACATTTAACTTCCGATTGCTTAACGCGCTTATTTGGCAGTGAAGTTGCCGAGCGATTAGCTGACAAAAAAATAATCTGTTGCGGTACGGTACTTGGCACGTTAAACGCCGTGAAACATTTAGCTGACAAAATGATTGAACTTTTACAGCGCAGTACCGAGTGGGGCGACGAGCAGGCGGCGTTTAATTATCTTATCTACGAAAATCAGCTTGAAATTGAAAACTTGATTGAAAGCAATTGCGAAGACGGAATTATTTTAACGTCGGCTCTTTTTCACGCGGCTAATCCAATTCAAATTCAAAACAATAAAATTCTGCGCGGCGACGGCAATACTCCGGCGGTTGTTCACCAATACGACAGATACCCCGTTTTGGTGGAGCATGTGAATAAAATGTATCGCGGTACGGATTTTCAGCCGAATGAAAATTTCAATGACACGCGAAGTATTTTTGAACAGATAATCTGCGCGGTTAATTCAAATAATATTGACGCGGCATACAAACTCTTTACGCGCTACCTTTTCGGCAACGACTTAACCGGCTACGGTAATAACTTAGTAAAAATTTTTGAAACGGTTTTGTCTAAGGATTCAAGTCTTGCCGCCGAATTTTTGTCGCTGTCTATTCAAAGCGCGTTACCTTCAATAATTAAGGAATTGAATTTTCAGCAGTTGATTAAAATTTGTTCGCTGACAAATTCACTGATGAAGTCTAACCGCCTTATTCTTCCGCAAGTTAAAACTTTGGTTAAAGAGACTTTATTTGCAGTGGCACAGCGTCTGTACGAAGAAAAGCAGTTTGAACAGGGCATTGAGTATTTAAACTTCATAACGGCGCTTGACGTGCCGCTTGACGCGAATTTTTATTTACTGCAGGCGAGATTTTACCGTGAGACCGGCAGAAAGGCGGAGGCGTTGGCGGCGTATTCAAAGGCGCTGAATTTTTAGTGAGGTATTAAATTTTTAGTAAGGAGAATTTTGATGAAAAATTTGGTTATGGGCGTGGCGACCGGCTACGATTGGTACAAGCTTGAACCTTTCGTGACTTCGTTCAATCGCTACGCAAAAAATACCGACTTGGTTTTGTTCGTCGACAACATTTCAGATTTCACCCGCGCCCGGCTGACAAGGGGGGGGGTAGAGCTACTGCCTGTCCCTGCCGAACTTAAAAATATGATTGTGGTTGACGCGCGATGGGCAATGTACAAAAAGTTTTTAGATGAGCGCGGCGAAAACTACAGTCAAGTTTTATTGACGGACGTGCGCGACGTTATTTTTCAAGGCGACGTTTTTGAACAGTACGCCGAATTGAAAAGTTTTTTATGTTATGCAACTGAAAGCGAAAAAATAAAAAATGAACGGAATCCTGCAAATCATACTTGGTTGACACATTTATTTGGCAAAGACGAAGCCGACAAATTAGCCGACAAACAAATTATATGTGCAGGAACCGTATTGGGTACGGTCAACGTCATAAACTATTTTTTGGAAAAAATGGAGTATCTGATAGGCAAAAGTAACACATTTGGCGACGATCAGGCGGCGCTGAACTATCTCTTTTACGAAAATCAGCTTGAAATTGAAAACTTGATTGAAAGTAGCTATCACGACGGCAATATTTTGACGGCAGGTCTTTTCGGCTTGAATAATCCTTTGAGACTGCAAGGAGAAAAAATTCTGCGCGGCGACGGCGGCGTACCTGCGGCAGTTCACCAATATACTTGGCACAGTGAAGGTACGGATATTGTAGATAAAATTTATCGTGACAAGGATTTTCAGCCGGACGAAAGTTTTAATGACACGCGCAGTGTTTTAGAGCAGATAATCTGCGCGGTGAGTGCAGGCAAGATTGACGCGGCATATAAACTCTTCACGCGATATTTGTTTGGTATAAATTTTGAAAATTACGTAGAGAAGCTGGTTGAAATTTGGAGAAAGATTTTTGAAAAAAATTTTACTGCGGCATCAGAGCTTTTAATATTGTCAATTCAAGGTGCGCTTTTATCGACGAACGGCAACAATTTTAATTTGAATCAAATTAATCAAGTAATATGGCTTACGGATATTTGTATGAAAAATCGTTTGGCGGTGAGTTATCATTTTAAAATTTTTATGGGCAATATTTTATTTAATGTGGCGAATGCATTTTACAATGCCAAGCAGTTTGAACAGGGCATTGAGTATTTAAACTTCATAACGGCGCTTGACGTGCCGCTTGACGCGAATTTTTATTTATTGCAGGCGAAAATTTATCGCGAGACCGGCAAAAAGGCGGAGGCGTTGGCGGCGTATTCAAAGGCACTGAATTTTTAGCACGGGATTAAATTTTTAGTGAGGGATTAAATGAAACCGATTGTAGCAATAGTCGGGCGACCGAACGTCGGCAAGTCGACGCTTTTCAATCAAATCGGCAAAAAGCGTATGTCGATAGTAGACGATATGCCCGGCGTGACGCGCGACAGAATTTATATGGACGCGGTGTGGCTTGACCATGAATTTACGCTGATTGACACTGGCGGCATTGAGATTTTGTCGAAGGATAAAATTTTGAATGACATACGCGCCCAAGCCGATATCGCGATGGACGAGGCGGACGTAATTGTTTTTGTGGTTGACGGCAGGGCGGGTATAACGGCGTCGGACGAAGAGATTGCAAAGACTCTGCGCGGCGCCTCTAAGCCGGTGATTGTTGCCGTGAACAAAGTCGACAGCATTCAGTTGGAAGTGAACACCTACGAATTTTATAACTTAGGTTTGGGAACGCCGATTGGAATTTCTGCCAGCAACGCGCTGAATTTGGGTGACTTACTCGACGCCGTGACGGAGCATTTTCCTAAAATTGAAAAGGACGTACACGAAGATGACGAAATAAGAATTGCGGTTATCGGTCGTCCCAACGTCGGCAAGTCGTCACTTGTCAACGCGCTTTTAGGTGAAGACCGCGTCATTGTCAGCGACATACCCGGCACTACGCGTGACGCGATAGACACGCATTTTTTTAAGGACGATATAAAATTTACGCTGATTGATACGGCGGGAATGCGGCGTAAAGCTAAAATCGACGCGCCGGTTGAACGTTACAGCGTTATGCGGTCTTTACGCGCCATTGACCGCGCAGATGTCGTTTTAATGCTGATTGAAGCGCCGGTCGGTGTCACGGAGCAGGATAAAAAAATTGCAGGCTACGCGCATGAGTCCGGTAAAGGTTGCGTTATCGTAGTAAACAAGTGGGATATTTTTCCGAATAAGCATGATCGCTCGACAAATCGCTTTACAGATGATTTACGCAAGGATTTAGGTTTTCTGCAATATGCGCCGGTACTTTATGCCAGCGCTTTGACGGGACAGCGCGTCAATCGTGTTACGGAATTGGTAAAATTCGTGGCGGAGCAACAGTCAATGCGTATACAGACAAGCGCGTTAAATGAGCTGATTCGTGATGCCGTTGCAGTCAACCCGCCGCCTACAAAAAAGGGCAAGCAATTAAAAATTTTGTTCGTGACGCAAGCCGATATTTGTCCGCCGCGCTTTGTGCTTTTTGTAAACGATCCGGAGCTGGTGCATTTTTCGTACTTGAGATTTTTGGAAAATCGTCTGCGCGAAAGTTACGGCTTTGAAGGTACGCCGCTTAAATTCGTGATTCGCAAGCGTAATGACAGCGAAGAAATTTAGATAAAGGAGGCGTAAAGATTCGGGGGAGGGTTTAGGAATTGGGTAACCTAAAAACTAATCCCTAACCCCTAGCCCCTAATCCCTAAAATGACGGCAGGACTTTTAATTTTCAGTTACCTTTTGGGTTCAATACCGAACGGCTTAATTTTCGGCAAGCTGTTTTGGCACAAAGACTTACGGCAATTCGGCAGTAAAAATATCGGCGCTACAAATGCTTGGCGCGTACTCGGCGCGAAGGCGGGCATTTTAATTTTTGTGCTGGATTTTTTGAAAGGCGCTATCTGCGTAAAGATGGCGGAATATTTTATCGGTGACGAAACGATTATGGTATTGGCGGGACTTTTGGCGATACTCGGTCATACGTTCAGCATATTTTTAAAACTGCGCGGCGGCAAGGGCGTAGCTACGGGACTTGGCGTAATTACGGTTATGATGCCGCAGGTTACGGCGATAGTTTTTGCGACGTGGCTTGTAATTTTTTTCGTGACGCGCTACGTGTCACTGGCGTCAATCATTGCGGCGGCGCTGACACCGATTTTGGCGTACTTATTCGACGCGCCGTTTGCATTTATAATTTTTGGTTTGGCGGCGGCGTTTTTTATAATCATTCGGCACCGTGAAAATATTGCGCGACTTCTGCGCGGCAAAGAAAATAGGTTTTAGTTGATAGTTGATAGTTAATAGTTGATAGTTAATAGTTGATAGTTGATAGTTAATAGTTACTAGGGCGTGTTGAATAAAGTCAAAATTTAAAACGTTACAAATTACGTAAC
>JAFTEG010000084.1 GCA_017453765.1 Selenomonadaceae bacterium | reverse complement strand
GATTTTACTTTCAATCTGCGGCAGGATACAAATTTCCTGCGTCTCACGTTCCAAATAATCTGCGTGGCGTCCGAAACGTCCTGCACGAACTGCCGTAGCACCGAATCCGCGATTTCCGCGCGGCGCGTAGCTTGCCCAGTACATAATGTCTTCGACTTCTTCACCGGTCTCAACTTTCGGAATGATAATATTTTGAATGCCGCCGTCCAAAAGCTGTTTAAAAATTCCCGTGCCTGCCTGCGGAATGCGTACAACCGGCGTCATGTCATAAGCCGCAACTGCACGCGCAATTTCAAAAATTGACTGCACGCTGTGACTGCCGTGTTCGCCGTCGACAAAAAGCCAATCGAAATTTGAAGTCGCCAAAACCTCTGCAACTTCCGCCGACGCAAGTTCTTGACCTACGCCGTATTGCAGTTTTCCCGCGTCAATGCCGTGCTTGAATGCGTTGTACAAATAATCTTTTACCATTGCCATATAAAAATCACCTCATTTTAGTTAGGAGTTAAGAGTACTCCTCACTCTTTACTCTTCACTCTTCACTCTTCACTTTAAATACAGACTTCGGTTGACCGCACAAAGGACAAACCCAATCATCCGGCTCCGCGTTAATGTCGCCTTCGTATTCATAGCCGCAAATTGTGCAGACATAAATTTTTTTACCTGCGGCAGGTTCATCTTTTTTCGGTCCGTACTTCTCCAAAATTTGACCGAGTACAACGCCGTGATGCCCTTCCTGCTTTGCAAAAATTTCCATTTCATCAGCCGCCGCTGTAAAGCCCGCCGCACGAACTTTATCAGCCAACGCCTTAATGCTTGCTTCACCGGCAGTTTCAGCCTTCTGCGCGCCTTTAAGCATTGCCCAAAAGTCTTTGGGATATTTGCCGTTCAATACCGCGTAAAAGCCGGAATGCACCGCCTCTTGATTCGCCGACTCAATAAGCTCCGCCGCAACTTCGTTAAGCCCCTGTTCCTTCGCCAAACGTGCCAGCGCGTAATACATCATGACGCCTTTAGCTTCGCCGAGTGCCAGCGCCTCTACTGCCTGTTCAAGTTCCGTACCCTTAGTCAATCCGTGCAAGCTCTCCACTTTCTTAGCCCCCTTAACCGCCGCTTTTTCATATTCAAACGCGCGCCCAACACTGAAATGCAAAATCCATTCCGGCTTTTCGGTTATCGGTACCCAAAAACCATACGCCCTGCCGAAAGGTCCTTCGTAGGCGTAGCACTGCGTTTCGCCGCTGTCCACCGCTTGAGTGCAACGGCAACCTTTATGATCCGCAGGCTTGCCGATTGACGAGCATTTAATACCCGCCGTCAAGCCGTACTTAGCCGCCGCTTTATTAACCGCAACAATTTCGCGACTCTTCTGCGTAATTACCACGCCTTCGGGGAAATTGTCCCACATCGCGTGAAATGCCGCAATAATTTCATTGTCAGTCATAGTCGTACCATCACGCCTTGTCAAATTTATTAAGCTTATTTAAATTTCTTAAGCTTATTAAATTTATTACGCCTTGTTGAATTTGTCCTTGCCGTTTTTGCAAATGGGACATTTCCAATCTGCAGGCAGGTCTTCAAACTTCACGCCGTCATGCTCGGCAGGATCGTAGACGTAACCGCAAATTGAGCAGACGTACTTGCCGGTAGCTTTTTTCGTTTCAACTTCAACCGGCGGAATGGGTTCCGGCATATTGTCAAGGTCAACAACTTTTTTATTTTCAATGTTTTCATAGCCCAGCGGCGTATGCGTCGAAACATAAACGGTAGGATTATTTTTAATAAATTCGCGCACTTTGTTAAGCGTGTCACGCGCCGCCACTTTATCTTCCGTCGCAACGGAAAGTTTGTTCATATAAAGCGCTTCGTCCGTGTAGGTAACGTCGCCGTGAATAATGTAATTTAAGCCGCCGTCCTCAACAATGACAATGCTGTTGCCGGACGTATGACCCGGCGCGAAGACGTAGTAAATGCCGTCCGCAATTTTTTGACTCTTGTCGAAGTTTTTATAAGCGCCGTCGGTAAAATCTACGCGAACAACATTTTCACCGTCCAACTTCATGGCGTCGGCCTCAACGCGCGAAATGAAAATTTTGGCGTTAGGGAAATGTTTCAATGCGCCGGTATGGTCGGGGTGCTTGTGCGTGATTAAAATTTTTGAAACTTGCTCCGGCTGATAACCCAACGATTTCAGCGCGTCAACGTAGTTTTGAATCTTCACGCCGAGAAAAATTTGCGTCGTCTCGTCAACAACTGGGTCGGGAAAATCTTCCGGCGTGCCGGTGTCGACAAGGATAACTTCCTTGCCGGTGTCGATTAAAAAGTTTTGCAAGCTGGAGCGGTACTTAATCTTCGCGTCGAACTTGTCTACGCCGTCCTCCAAGCCGCACGCAAAAGGTTGCGTCATAAAGCCGTTTTCATAAAATTTTACCGCTTTAACCTCCATAATAAAGCTCTCCTTTTTTATTTTATATTTTTGCCGCAAAATAACACGGTATTCAATTTTATTCAAGCGTCAAATATTTTACTAAATAAAAAAAATTTATGAAGGTTTACTTTCGTAAAAAACTTTAAGCGGCTCCGGCAAACCCGACTCCAAAAAATCTACAAAATCGTCAATCGGTATCGGCATATTAGAGATTAACCATTCACATAGCAGTTGCACGGTGCCGTAGACGTACAATTTTATGAGCGTTTCAATTTTCAGCGGCAATGTTTCTAAGTTTCGGCTGGTCATTATGTATTCGGTCATTGCCGTAAAATGCACGCGGAAGACGTGGCAAATAAAAGAATCTTGCCCCGAAGTATGCGTTATCGCGTTTAGGATAAATTTTCTGTTTTCGGCAAAGTAGTTCACCACTGCAGAAATTGCGTCGTGCAGGCAGTAAATTTCGTTGTCAAATTTTTTGAAAATATTTTTTAGCGGCTCGGCATAAATCCAAACTATCAAGTCGTACTTGTCGAGGAAGTGATTATAAAAAGTCGCTGTGGTTATGCCGCAATTCTGCGCGATCTCTTTAACCGTGATTTTATCGGCGGACTTATGCACGAATAATTCTTTCAGTGATTCGGCAATTAGTTCTTTGGTAGTTTGTCGGTGAATCATAGTTCCTCACTTCTGTGCTGTATCAAATTTTTATCACGTTCGTACATTTCCTTCATTTTGTCAAAAAGTTTTTCTTCGCGTTTAAGAATTTCGCAAGCCTCGTAGTTTATGCGCAAAAATTCTTCTTCGCTGTATTGGTCGGAAAAATATTTTTTGTAAGCACGTTCAACACTGCAAATGTCGGGACGCGTATCATAAATTTTGCAAAGATTTGTATCCGTGTTAAGGTACTTGCAGACGCCGTTGCCGCTGTCAAAATCCTCAAGCCAATCACTTCGGTTAATGTGGCGACAACACAAGCCGCAAGCATCGCAATTAAATTTTTCCATTGTCAATCCTCTGTTTGCGTTTAGATTCAATTTCACGGCGTATGTCTGTGGGGACTTCCGATTCTTCAATTTCGCGTGTCGTGGTAGCGGTTTTAGGTTCTTTCGTCATAAATTTTTTTACTGCGGCGGCACCGAGTGCACCACCTGCAAGCGCGGCGCCTGCCACTACAATAAATGGTAACGGCATAAAAATTTCACTCCTTTGTTAGTGAATAGTAAATAGTGGATAGTGAATAGTGAATAGTGAATAGCACTAACTACTATCTACTATTTACTAATTCCCTAAATTAGCTTTCTTGCTTTCCAAAATATTTTCAACCGCCTCAAATACCAAACTTTCATCAAGCTCATTGGCACCTTGCCGCGCCGCCTTAAATGCCGCGTTCAACATTGCATTTGAAATGTCACTGCCGGAAATGCCTTCAAACTTTTTCGCCAGTTCCGCCGCGTCCAAATTATTCGGCAACTGCGCGGGTATGTACATTTGCCAAAGTTTTTCGCGACATTCTTC
>JAFTEG010000008.1 GCA_017453765.1 Selenomonadaceae bacterium | reverse complement strand
TCGATGGATTAAGTTTGGAAAGTGTAGCACAACGAAATTTTTTTGTCAAATTTTGCGTGACGTAATTAAACGTGATACAATACCAAAAAAATTTTGGGAGAGTGAAAAATTTTGTCAATGAACATGAGCGAAAAAATTTTGGCGCGTCAAGCCGGCGTTGAAAGCGTCGAGGCGGGTCAGCTTATTGTTTGCAATTTGGATGTGGTTATGGCAAACGACATTACGGGACCGCCCGCGCTGAAAGAGTTTGAAAAAATTGGCAAGCCCGTTTTTGACGCTGAAAAAGTTGCGCTGATACCCGACCACTTTCAACCGGCTAAAGATATTAAAAGCGCCGACCTTGCCAAAAGTTTGAGTGAATTTTCGCGTAAACACAAAATCAAGCATTACTACGAGGCGGGACGCGTAGGCATTGAACACGTCATTTTGCCGGAGTTCGGCATTGTCGCGCCGGGTATGTTGACAATCGGCGCCGATTCGCACACTTGCACTTACGGCGCTTTGAACGGCTTTTCAACCGGCGTTGGTACGACTGACTTGGCAGTTGGCATTGCAACAGGGCAGGCGTGGTTCAAAGTTCCCGAAGCTATAAACGTGAAACTTACCGGCAAGAAGCCTGCAAATATCTGCGGCAAGGACGTTATCCTTACGCTTATCGGCAAAATCGGCGTTGACGGCGCGCTTTACAAGTCGCTTGAATTTAGCGGCGAAGGCGTTGCCGAACTTTCAATGACGGACAGATTTACCATTTCAAATATGGCGATTGAGGCAGGCGCGAAGGCGGGAGTATTTCCCTTCGACGAAAAAACGAAAGCTTACGTTGAAGGCAGAGTCACCAAACCTTATGAGCCTGTTGCCGCTGATTATGACGCAAAATATTCTGCGACGGTTGAAATTAATTTGAGTGAGTTAAAGCCGGTTGTCGCACTGCCGCACTTGCCGGAAAATGTAAAGCGCGTTGAAGAGCTTGACGAAATTAAAATTAATCAAGTTGTAATCGGTTCCTGCACGAACGGGCGGCTTGAGGATTTGGAAATTGCGGCTAACATTCTGCGCGGACATAAAGTTCATGCAGACGTGCGCTGTATCGTAATTCCCGGCAGTCAAGCGGTTTACAAAGAGGCGATACATCGCGGCTGGATTGACGTGTTTATTGACGCAGGTTGCGTTGTCAGCACGCCTACATGCGGCCCGTGTCTCGGCGGCTACATGGGAATTTTAAGCGCCGGTGAACGTTGCGTTTCCACTACCAACAGAAATTTCTTGGGACGCATGGGACATGTTAAAAGCGAAATTTATTTGGCTGGTCCTTTTGTTGCGGCGGCGTCTGCAGTCACGGGTAAAATTTCCACTCCCGACGAGGTGAACTAAATGAAAGTTGAAGGAAAAGTTTGGCGCTACGGCGACAATATCGATACGGACGTAATTATCCCCGCGCGGTACTTGAATACCTTTGAGCCGGCGGAGCTTGCTAAACATTGCATGGAAGACATTGACAAAAATTTTGCCGCGCAGGTTAAAGACGGCGAAATTATGGTTGGCGGAAAAAATTTTGGCTGCGGTTCAAGTCGTGAACATGCTCCCGTTGCAATTAAGGCGGCGGGAATTAAAATCGTCGTGGCGTCGAGTTTCGCAAGAATTTTTTATCGCAACGGCATTAATATCGGTCTGCCCCTGCTTGAAATCGGTGACGCGGTAGAAAAAATTCACGCCGATGACGTTTTGAAAATCGACACGGACAAAGGTACGATTGAAAATTTAACTACCGGCGACACTTTTCGCGCACACCCTCTGCCGGGCTTTGTTCAAAACATTGCGAAGGCAGGCGGCTTGATTAACTACATTAAAGCGCAGGGAAGTTTAGGCGCTTAGTTTATGTGTAATTCAGCGCGTAATTTATGAAGTAACTCGACGTTAAGCTTATGCAGTCTCGGCGCGTAGAAAAAATTATTTTCTTTCGTAAGTGCCGCGCAGTTCGTCACGCACGATTTTACCTTCGACAAGGGCGACAACTCTTTTTTTCATGCGGTCGACAATAACTTTATCATGAGTAGCCATGACAATCGTTGTACCTGCGGCGTTAATGCGGCGGAAAATATCCATAATGTCCCAGCTTGTTTCGGGGTCAAGGTTACCTGTCGGCTCGTCGGCAATTACAATGCGCGGGTCGTTTACAATCGCGCGGGCAATGGCTACTCTTTGCTGTTCGCCGCCGGAAAGTTGGTCGGGAAAATGTTTGAACTTGTCACTGAGTCCCACGATATCCAACACGGTATTAACGGTGCGTTGCATCAACCTGCGCGGCGCCTCGATAACCTGCATTGCGAAGGCGACGTTTTCATAAACGGTTTTATCTTCCAAAAGGCGGTAGTCTTGAAAAACTACGCCGAGTGAACGCCGAAGGTAGGGAACTTCTTTTGGCTTAAGATTTACCACGTCCCTGCCGTCGACAACAATTTCACCGGAAGTGGCAAGCTCCTCGTGCATTAAAAGTTTTATCAGCGTTGACTTGCCGGAACCCGACGCGCCGACTATGAAAACAAATTCGCCTTCGTTAATGTCAAGGCTTATGTTATCAAGCGCGACGACGTTATTTTGTTCATAAATTTTCGTAACATTTGCTAAGTGAATCATACAGACTCCTATATTCCATAAAAAATTTTTCGCGCAGATTATAACATAGGGATTAGGGATTAGGGAACAGGGATTAGAATTCAAAAGCTAACCACTAAAATCGACGTAGCCTTCAAGCATTATGTCAGTGCCGATTTTTTCAACGCTGATATTTTTAAGTTGAACTGCGTCCGACAAATGCATAAAACCGGCGCCTGTCACTGCGGCAGGTGCTTTTTTTCCGCCCAAAATTTTCGGCGCGATAAACGCAATGACTTTGTCGACAAGCCCCGATTCAAGCAATGAAAAATTCAAAGTGCCGCCGCCTTCCACTAAAACCGACGTTATCTCCCGCGCGGCAAGTTCACTCATTAAAATTTTCAAGTCAACCTGCGCGCCGTCACCCGCCGTAATAATTTCAGCGCCGCAATTTTTCAGCGCCGTAACTTTTTCAGCCGGCGCATTTTTCGTAACGGCGATAATAGTCCGCGCCATGCCGT
>JAFTEG010000083.1 GCA_017453765.1 Selenomonadaceae bacterium | reverse complement strand
TCCATAGACAGTGCTCTCCGTCGCTTTAAGCGAACCTGTCAAAAGGCGGGAACGCTCGCCGAAGTCAGAAAACGTGAACATTACGAGAAACCAAGTGTCCGCCGTAAGAAAAAATCTGAGGCGGCTCGCAAACGTAAATTTCGTTAATTTTTTGCAGGACAACATCACTTTTTGAGTGCAATTAATCTTACCGGAATTTTTTCTGTCGGGTTGGTTTCGCTTTTTACCTCGCCGCCATATGTACGGTGAGATGAAATTGTCTATCGGTAAATCTGAACAGTGCCGCTGTCTCTTTCGCTTGACGGCGGCATTTTTCAGTGCTTAAGTATTAGGGATTAGGGAAGAGGGAGTAGGGAAGAGGGAAAGTTATTAATGCGTCACGCAAAAATATACGATAAATTTTTGTTCACGGCAAGAAGCCGATATCAAAGGAAGGGAGCCTTGCATGACATATGCCTGAAAATCAATCCTCGCCGGCAGCTAACCGCACGGGAGTAATTTCTATCATAAAAGTCCTTCAACATTTCGGCGTAAAAGATTTGGAAAAAATTTACAAAGAAAATCCCGTAACCGACGATAAAGCCGATTGGGATAAGCTAAGGAAAATCGCAAAAAAATATAACGTAAAAAGCACGCTGATTCGCCCCACCGTCGACGAACTGCGCGACATAGAATACCCCGCCGTAGCTAAAATGAATGACGGCGCCTACATTGCAATAGGCAGTGCCAATGATGAAGTTTTACTTATCATTGACCCGCGCCAAAATAAACCCGTCGCACTTCCGACAAAAGATTTTCTTGACAGTTGGTCAAACGAGCTTTTAATTTTTTCCGCCGCATTCAGTTGGACTTACTTCAAAAAAAGGTTTAACGTCGACTGGTTTTTTAAAGTTCTCGCGCACTACAAAAAATTTCTCGGTGAAGTTTTAATGGCGTCGCTGTTCCTGCAGTTCATGGGAATCGCAATGCCGCTTATCACGCAGGTTATCATAGACAAAGTTATCGGCAACGCCGGCTATTCGACGCTGACGGTTATCGGTACGGCTATGGTAGTCTTCTTCTTTATGCAGTCGCTACTGACGTTTATCAAAACCTACGTACTGAATCACACTACAAATAAATTGGACGCGATTTTAGGTACAAGGTTATTTCGACATTTAATCGCTTTACCCCTGCCGTATTATGAACGTCGGCGCGTCGGTGATACGCTAATGCGTGTCGGCGCGTTGACGCAGATACGTGAATTTTTGACAGGTACCGGCTTAATGACGGTGCTTGACGTGTTTTTCAGCGTCGTATTCATCGGCTTTATGTTTTGGTACTCGGTGCCGCTGACATTAATTTCACTGTCGATAATCCCGCTGTACCTGGTACAAAATATTTGGGCAGTGCCGATTATCAAGCGTAAAATCGAGGCGGTATGGCGTACCGGCGCAATGAACAACGCCTTCATGGTCGAATCAATTACTAACATTGAAACCATAAAGTCGCTGGCAGTTGAGCCGCAATTCGTCAACAAGTGGGAAAATCTCTTAGCGCGTTACGTGCGTACAACTTTTGAAAACGTAAAATTTAATTTGGTTATCAACGCATTCAGCGGCGTGGTACAAGGCTTGCTGTCAATGG
>JAFTEG010000082.1 GCA_017453765.1 Selenomonadaceae bacterium | reverse complement strand
TTGGTTGCCGCGCAGTAAACCTCCGCGCCGCCTTCGCCGTCTGCAATTAAACAGTAAAGCGCTAATCCCGCAAGCATTGTGCTTTTACCGTTTTTTCTTGCCACGTAAAGCAAAGATTCACGGTATTTGCGATTGCCTGAACTGTCGACGAATCCGAATAACGCGCTGATGTACGCTTTTTGCCACAATTCAAGCTTGATTGACTTTCCCGCCCATTCGCCCTTTGAATGCTTGCAAAATCTCTCTATGAAGTCAATGGGCTTGTTGGCGTGACGTTCCGAAAAAATATAACCGCCTTTCGGGTGCGTGATGTCGTCCGCCAATTTGTCATACTGCTTTTTTATCCGCTTGGAAACGATTACAGCGCCGCTTGCTATCAAGGTATGGTATTCCATTAACCAATTCATTTTGACGCATCTAACCAACGCTGAAGGGCATTTTCGCCCGTTTCAAATTTTTCATTGCGCCGAATCAATTTTTCCAACTGGCTACATAATCCGCCGAATCTTTGAACAGTTTGATTGTACGTCCTAAGCTTAAGCGGAACTGTTCCTTCTTCGGCGATTTCTTTTTTAAGCCGCTTTAAGATTTTTTTCTGAAAAACAATTTCTTCGATTAATCCTTCGGCTATGGCTCTTGCGTCTTCTTCAACATTTTCCAACAATGCCGTTAAATCTGCTTTTTTCATTTCGGTTTACCTCAAAGTCTCAAAATTTCAATGGAGATATATTAATGCCCCTTTGCCGGCGCGGCGTCCCCCCAACACTAACCTTGCAGGCGGGGGGATTAAAAATTCATTGTCGCTATTGCCGCCCGTGCGTCTGCAAACTCTTCAAGCTCGGCAGTCGGCTTGACTTTGACAATTTCGGCGCTTGCGTTAAAGGTTATCGGCTCGCGGCTTGATTCGTGTTCGCGGTTATGGCATTCGTGGCATAAACATTCAAGATTGGCTTGGTCTAGGGTTATGTGTGGATTGTTCAGATTGCACGCCGTCAAATATTCCTTGTGGTGGCAGATTTGAGCGGGCTTGCCGCAACGTTCGCAGATGTAGTGACGGCTTTCCATATATGCTCGCCGCGTCTTTTCCCACGCCGCCGAATCATAAATCTTTTGTCCCGTCCTGCGTTTGCGTGCCATTTGTCATTACCTTTGCTTTGAGCGTCTTTGTAAGTGATTCAATCACCTTGTCAATCTGCCCGTCATAGTCGCGGTTATACC
Organism: Selenomonadaceae bacterium; assembly: GCA_017453765.1. GTDB lineage: Bacteria > Bacillota > Negativicutes > Selenomonadales > Selenomonadaceae > Quinella. The sequence continues at coordinate 4,049 of JAFTEG010000082.1, read as the reverse complement.
ACTCCATTACAAGATAAGACTGCAGAGTTTCTGCCAACGGCTCGGTTTCCTGCGCGTCTCTTGTCATACCCGTTGCCGTGTCGATATACTCAACCGCCGAATTAATCAGCGATTGTATCAGCGCGTCTTCCTCGTCGGTGTCTATCCTCAAAAAGAGTTTTGCTTTGTCAAGCGTCAACATTTTTATCCCGCCTTTCAAATTCCCGTCCGCCCGCCCTGCCGTGTCTAGGCTGTAAGCTTAACAAAGGCGTCTGCGATAATCGGCTTGGTGTCGGCTATGGCAAGCGCTCTGTAGTCAATGAGCGCAGATTTAAAGCTTGATTCGCGGCTTGATTCAATGACTATACCTGACGGCATATTGTACGCCATATAGTTAAAGTTGCCAAAAATTATGGTGTTGTCTGCAAGGTTATCATCAATGACAACGGCATAACCCAAAATCTTTCCGATTGATTCGTTTTGAGCGTCGGCGATAAAGATAGGGCGTTTATTGCTGTCAACCATTCCGTAAAATGTGTTCCACAATGTGGCGTTATTCATCGCCCACTTTGCACCGGCTGAATACCCGCGCTTAAGCTTGGCTACAGTCTTGACGACGTCCGAATAGCTGATTGAAGTTGACGCGGCAGTTACGGTGTTTTCTGAATTAAACGCCGTCAAAATTCCCGTGCCTTGCCCGTTGCCCGTGCCGTTGATGAGCGAATCGGCGATTGTCTCCATTACGCAACTTTCAAGTTCCTTGACAAGGTAGCTCTCAAATGCGGAAATTGACATTTGCTGAACTTTCGTTGAGATTGAAAAGATTTTTAAAATTTCGTTGCCGTCAAAAGTCACGGTTGACGGTGTGACTTTTTCGCTGTCGACTGCCGCGCCTTCCACGTGCCAATTTGCCTTGCTTGCGGGTGTCGCTATCGGTATCGCAATTTTGCTCGGCATATTAAACGCCCTGCACTCGGCAAGCAAGCCGCCTTCCTTGCGTGCTTGGGAAATAATTTCGTCAAGGGTTGAAGTCGGTATCATTGCCGCCGTATTTGTTGACGTGTTAAATTCATTTGCTCTAAATTCTGCGCGTGCCGTCTTCATCGCAACTTCTTCACCGGTTGAAAGTTCCTTGCCCTGCAACGTCTTGAAAAAAGCGCTCCGATATTCCGCGCTGGCAAGTACATTGTCCCCAAATTCTACGCGGTTGTCTCCTTCGGCAGTTCCCACGCCGAAAAGCTTTTGGGCATTGCTACCTAATGTGGACTGGTTTTGAGTTTGTGTTTGATTCTGTGCTTGATTCTGATTGACTTGATTTTCCATTTTGTTATCTCCTTTTTTTCGTGCCTCAATCGACGTGTCGTCATATGCGGGATAATTCACCACTGACACTTCAAAAATTTTTTCAATCTGCGTGATTGTACGCTGATTTTCTTCCCACTCTTCGCCGCCGTCTTTTACTTTAAATGCAAAACTGCAACCGCGCAGGTCGCCGCGCTTGACTGCCGCGTATACCGTTCGCGCAGGTTCGGTGTCGGGCAGGTTCGCCGTGAACTTAAGCCCCGTTTCGTCTACTTCCAATTTCAACGTGTCGGGCGTGCGTGCAAGCGGTATGTCGGTTTGACCGTGATTTACAAAAAAGCTGACGTCCGATAAGTCGCAACTTTCCAATGCGCCCCTTGAAATTATTTCCGTGTAGCTGTCAATCTGCGCGGGCGTGTCAAACACCAACGCATAGCCTTCAAGTTTCATCGCGGTTGGCTCGGTTGATCCCGTCGCCGTGTCGCTTGTCGCTGTATCGGTATCGCTTTCGCTGTCGTTTGCGGTTGGCGTAATTTCCGCTTGCCGCGTCTCTATCTCAATTTTCATTTCGGTTTCCTGCTCTCTTTAATTGGTATTCCGTTGCCTTGTCCGCGTCTACCACGTTCAAGGTTTGCAAGCGTTTATCCCCGCCTTCTATCGGCGCTAAGTTCAAAATTTCCAATGCCTGATTCACTGACAGTATACCCAACGGCAAAAGTTCCTTGATGAGGTTGACTTTGGTTTGATTGCTTGAAAATTGCAGTCGCCCGCTCTCAAAAACTATCTGGTTTCCAAATGCCTGTTCCCTGTCATTGAAAAGTTTGCGCGTGAACTCCAATGACAGTGCCGTTGCCGTCGGTTCGATAACTGATTCGTAAAATGCCGCAAATTCATTTTCCGTGTAAGTCGAATCTACAATTTTTTGGGATATTCCCAAATAGCTGTAAATCTTGTCGCGAATCAGCGCCGCTTGCTCGCCGCTGATGGACGCCGCTTGACTTTCTATCGGCTGATAATCGGCTTGGTTGTCAATCGCCACAATTCCGCCGTCGTTTCCGATTGACAGATAATCCGCCATAAATTTTTCTTTCATTTCCTGCAGGCGTTCATCTGCCAAAACTTGGTTGAATTTCAGAATGCCGCGCAGTGTAGCCGAATTTTTTATCGCTCCGATTATCCCTTCGTTTTGCGTATGTGCAAGGTCAAGCGCAGGTGTCAAGGCTCGGTTGTCTTCGCCCAAAAAGTCATTGGCGTTAAAGTGCCGTCGCAGGTGTATCAAGTCACTGTAGGCAAATTGCGCCTTGCGCCCGTTTTTAAACGTAAACGCCGCATAAAGACTTCCCGCCGTATCCATTAACATTTCAACCGAAGAATAACCAACGGGATAAACCCCGCGCAGTGTTCCGCCTTCGTCCCGGTCTAACAGTGCAAAGGCATTGTTCGTAAGGTACATTTGCGTTATCAGCTTATACAGTAAATCATATGCCGTCATATAGGGATTGGGGCTAATCTGAAGTATGCGTTCCAATTTGCCGTCGGGTGATATTTTGCGCCCGTCGCTCTTTGTCACGGTATGAACGCCTTTTAACTTTGCCGCGTTGCGTGCTATCGCGTCAACACCTGCGCGGAAAATATCGTTGGCGTAAGCGCTCCCTTGCCACGTTGAAAACGTCGCTGACGGTATTTTTATCACTGCCGCCCCCGTTGTCGGTGTCGGTGTTGCCTTCTTACCAAAAAGTTTGCTGAAAAAATTCATTCTCTCACCCCCTTTCAATGTTTAGATTTTGCAGTTTATTTTCAGATTTATCTTTCTGCCGAATCCTCTATTGCCTGTTTTATCAGCTGATTCACGCGGCTTGACTGCGCGTCAATCGCGGGCTTTAAAAACGGGTGATTGATTTTCGGCGAATACTCCACTATTTTTGCATACGGTACGCCGCTTGAATTTCTGACGTCCGCCGATATTTCAACCGCGCCGCCGTCTTCCAATACCGTGTAATGGATTGAATCGCGCAGTTTGCCCGTCTTTACCGGTGCGCGGCTTTTTGCGTCATTTACTATCAAGCCCGCGCCCTCTTCCAATGCCCGCTTTGCCGCTTGAACTACCTGCGTCCCTCTCCTTTGCAGTCTCTCAACTGCGCGGTTTATCTGGTCTCGGTCTAAAAATATTCGTTGGCTATCGCTTATTTGTTCCACCTTCTTTGCAGTTTATTTTCAGATTCACTTATTGACGTTGTGTCAGCGCCGTGTATTTTTAGGTTTAATCTACCTCAAAGTTGGTCTGCATTTTTATAGTTTTTGTTGAGATGTATAGGCGTGCCGCCAGCGCGTCGCTTTCAAGCGTAAGCGCATAGGCGGCAAGTGAAACGTCGCCTATACTTTGTAAAAAGCCTACATTGCCTACAAAGTATAAAGGAGTTTGGGCGATGTCAAAATCGCTAGACGTGGCGTGGGTTTTCGGGCATTTTTTTTGGATTAAAGCGTAACCTAATTTCACGTGCTCCGTAACCTAATTTCACGTGCTCCGTAACCTAATTTCACGTGCTCCGTAACCTAATTTCACGTGCTCCCTTTTTTTTACTCTTCAAATTTGAATGTAATTTTGCTGAACTTCCCACGCTCTTTTTTAACGTCAAAATCGGAAATGAAGTTTTGCGTTTTGAGGTGTTCAAGAAATTTGATGATGACGTTTCTTGCGTCTTGATGTTTCTTGCGAATGTTCGTGCCGTTCACTTTGCACTTGGAAAAAACGTCGTCGAAGGTGATAG